>JBMOFG010000452.1:0-1987 GCA_049314415.1 Polymorphobacter sp. | reverse complement strand
CTTGACCAGCAAGGCGTCATCGGTGCGCAATACATAAATGCCATCGCGCAGCCGGTCCCGATCGTCGGTGTCGACCAGAATCTGGTCGCCATCGGCAAGCGTCGGCAGCATTGAATCGCCTTCCACGCCGATAACCGACAGCGCTTCGGGGCGGCCGCTGGCGACCTCGCGGACCCAGTTCGATTGAAAGGCCAGTGCCGCGAGGGGCGTCTCCGGCCCGGTTTCGCAGCCAACACCGGCCGATGCCCCGACAGCCAGCCGGGGAATCAGCACATAATCGCCTTTGCTTCGCACCAGATCGGGGCGGGTCACGATGCTGCCGGCGTCCGGTCCGCCCAGCAGGCGTTCGGCAATACCCAGATGTTCGGCGAGCAGGCGCCGGTCGTCCTCCGACAGACGGCGCGGCACGCCGCGCTTGATGAACTGCTGGATGTACGTCGGATTTCTGCCGAGTCGACGCGACAGTGAAGCGTAATCTTCGCCACTGGTCGCGATCAGCTCGTCCAGCCGCTTGCGGATGGCGATGCTGTTCATATGTCGCGGTACCTCCTCTCCTGGCCCGCTTGCTGTGAGCCATAGCATAGTTTTTTACCTAGACTAGTAGGATTTCACGACAGATAAATCGTTAAAACAACCGAATCAGTTGTGAATTGCCGACAAGAGGGAGAATGGGACATGAATCTGCTGGTCACGATTGAACGCTATCTGCGCCGCCGTGCGGTAGCGCCATCCCGCTTCGGGCGTGAAGCCACCGGCGATCCGCGCTTTGTTTTCGACCTGCGTCGTGGTCGCGAACCGCGGCCGCACATGGCGGCCAAGGTGCTCGGCTTTATCGCGCACAGCGAAGCTGTGTGTCCGGCACAGGCGGCGATTACTAAGTCTGGTGCACAGGCTAGCGCTCCTGTTGTAACGGCGCCGGCGCTGGCCGAATGCCGGGCCTGGCGCGCGGCTGTCGCCGCCTCGCAGGAGGTCGCGTGATGCGCAAGGCCGGAACCCATGTTCATGCCGCCGTTTTGCGCGCGATCAATCGAATTGCCGATGGCACGCTGCCCGATAGGCAAAAACCTGTCTTGATCGTCGAAGACATCCGCAGCGAGGATTGGGCCAGCGTCACCTTCATCGGTGCCACCCACGCCCTCGACCTGCGCCTCGAAGGCGACGCCGATGCCGTAGCGGCTGCAACCCGGCGCCTGACCAGCGAGCTTGCCGAGTATGATATCCCTGTCGCTGGGCAGATCGTTGCGGACATTGCTGTCACTCTCTCCTCGGTTGCGGCCGCAGCTAATAATAATATTGCCCAATTGTTAACGGTCAATCTCCTGACGGTTTCAGACTGACGGCCGCTGCAGCGGGTCACGACCGGCAGGCGGGCAACATTGACCCGTCTTGCGCGCTGCAAAAACTTGAGCGTGGCTCGAATAATGCTTGCACCAATATGGCTTGCCGCTAAGCAATATGAGTCATGGTCAAATTGGGGCAAAGTCTCGTGCGTCTGCGCAATGCGCCCTTGGTGATCCGGCCGGCCGCCGTTTCGCCGTTCATGTTGCTGATGCTGCTCGCGGCCTGTTCCGGCACCGTACCGCCGCCGCCAGCCGAATCGGCACTGGTGCCGGTCGTTGTTGCCACGGCGGCCCCGGCCAGCGGTGATGCGTCGCTTCTCGTTACCGGCACAGTCCGGCTGAAGCGGGAAACTCCGTTGGGTTTCAACACCAATGGCAGGATCGCTGCGATCATGGTGCGCGAGGGCGATCGTGTTGCGACGGGGCAGATCCTCGCCCGGCTGGATCCGACCAGTCTCGCCGCCGCCGCCGCTGCTGCCCGGGCCGAAGCCGACCGCGCCCGTGCCGATTATCGCCGGCTTGCCGGCCTGTTCGACAAAGGCTGGGTGACCGCGCCGCGCGTCGAAACCGCCCGCGCCGCCGTTGCCGCCGCCGATGCCCGGGTGCAACAGGCCGGCTTTGATGTCGGGCTGGCGACGATCCGTGCG
>JBMOFG010000451.1:0-2006 GCA_049314415.1 Polymorphobacter sp. | reverse complement strand
CTATATGGAGCGCGCGCGTACCGAAATGTTGCGACTGTCGGGGGTCGTCCACACCGATATGATGACGGCGGGCACAGGCTATTATGCCGTGCACGAAATGAACATCACCTGGCATCGCCCGGCGCGGCTCGATGACGAGCTTGTCGTCGTCAGCCATGTCACCAAGGTACGCGCCGCAGCGACCTGCCTTGTCCACAATGTCACGCGCGGCGATGAACTGCTGTGTAGCGCCTCGGTCACCGCCGCGTTTCTCGACATGGAAGGCAGACCGCGCCGCCAGTCGAAAATCTGGCACGACCGCTTCACTCTCCTCATGCAACAGGCCGCCTGACAATTATGGATCCCATCGCCAAAGCCGCCGCCGACCTTTCACCCTGGGCGCTGTTTCTGGAAGCCGACATCGTCGTCAAGCTCGTCATGTTCGGCTTGCTGGCGGCCAGCATTTGGTCATGGGCGATCATATTCGATCGCTCGCGCCGGCTGCGGGCAATCAATGTCCAGGCCAAGCAGTTTGAAGAATGGTTCTGGAAAGCCGAAAGCCTCGATGCGCTTTACGATCCGGCGGCCAAGACGAGCCACCCCAGCGCCAAGCTGTTTGTCGCCGGGATGAACGAATGGCGCCGCAGCCTGGCGCGTGGCCGTATCGACCGCGAAGGCGTAAGGGCACGTCTCGCGAGTGTCACCCAAGTCAGCATCCAGCGCGAGATCGACGAACTGGGCGATCGCCTTAACATCCTCGCCACGATCGGTTCGGTGGCACCTTTCGTCGGCCTGTTCGGAACGGTCTGGGGCATCATGCGCAGCTTCACCAGCATCGCCGCTTCACAGAATACCACGCTCGCCGTCGTCGCGCCCGGTATCGCCGAAGCATTGTTCGCCACCGCCATCGGGCTGTTTGCCGCCATCCCTGCGGTCATCGGCTATAACCGCATTCTCCACAATGTCGGCCGGCTTGAAGCCCGGCTGGGCGCCTTTGCCGAGGAGTTCCAAGGGCTGCTGTCGCGCCAACTCGACGGGATGGAGCAAAAATAGGTGGCTATGGGCACCCCCAACCGTCGCGGCAAGCGTCAGCCGATGGCCGATATCAATATCACCCCGATGGTCGATGTGATGCTTGTTCTGCTCATCATCTTCATGGTGACGGCGCCTTTGCTCGTTGCCGGCGTGCCGGTCGACCTGCCCGACAGCAAGGCCAAAGCGTTGAAGTCCGACGATACGCCTATCCAGGTCAGCATCGACGCCAAGGGTGCTGTGTTCATCGACCAGCAGGCCGTGCCGGCCACCAGCCTGCCTGCAAAGCTGGCGGCGCTGCGCGAGGCGCGTTCGGGGGCCGGGGACGATGCCCGCGTCTATGTCCGCGCCGACCGCAGCCTCGATTATGGCCGGCTCATGGAAATCGTCGGCGAAGTGTCGGCCGCGGGCTTTCGCAAGGTTGCGCTGGTCAGCGACAGCCGGCCGGAAACGCGCACCCGATGACCGAACGCCAGGCGCTGATCGGCGCCGGCGTGGCGCATCTCGTGCTGTTCGCCGCGCTCAGCCTGGGCTGGGAATGGAGCCAGCAGGCGCTGCCCCCTGCCGATGAAATGGTTGCGGTGGAATTCGTCGATATCGCCGATGCGCCGCGCGTCACCGAAGCGCCCAAGCCATCGATGGAAGCAGCGCCGCAGGAAACCACCGCGCCCGCACCAGCCGAAGCCGCAGCGCCCGAGCCGGAAGCGGTGCCCGATGCGGTGCCGCCGCCGGAAAAACCCAAGGAAGCCCCGAAAAAGGCGGAAAGCCCACCCGCCGATGCCAAGCCGCTCGACATGTCGAAACTGTCGAACCTGATCGACAAGGCGCTCCCCAAGGCGCGCACCAAGCCGCTCGACACATCGAAACTGGCAACCACGATCGAGGCCGCGGCGCCCAAGACCGCCGCCATCGACCCGCGCGCCCGCGCTACCATCGCCCAGGCCATCCGCGCCCAGGTCGCGCCGTGCTGGAACCCGCCGATCGGCGGCGCCGAT
>JBMOFG010000450.1:0-2016 GCA_049314415.1 Polymorphobacter sp. | reverse complement strand
TAGGACCGCGGGTGACCGACGGCGGCGGCAGCGGCCGTACTTCGCCAGCACAGCGCACCTCCTCGATTACCAGCCGGTCGCCCGCCACCAAGCGGCCGCCACCCAGCCCGACCAGCGCCATCGTCGCCGCGCTGCCCAGCCAATACGGACACGCAATCGCACCGACAAACCCCAGCACCGCCCAATTGCTTGTGCCGCCATCGCGTATCTGCAAGCGCTGCCCGACACGCAGCACCCCGGTCGTCCAGCCGGCCGATGCCGCACCATCGACCCGCGCCGCAAAATCACCACCAGCCAGCGCAAAGCCGACTTCCCCCTCCATACAGCGCAATGTGATGCCACCATGCGACAGTTCCACCGCCGGGCTGCCGGCCGGATTGCCCAACGCTGCCTGCACCGCGGCAAAGGCACCGCGATCGATCGGCCCAGACCGGGTGACACCGTGGCGCAAATGGCCGCGCCGGCCTTCATCCTGCAAGGTCGTCAACGGCCCAGCCTGTTCGACCATCAGAATACTGCGCGCCATCAGCCGGCGTCGAATGCGGCGCGCGAGATGCGGCAAAAGCGCACCCGGTCGCCGGGCTGCAACAAAAAGGGTTCGGGATCATCGAGCCGCAGCACTGGGGTGCGCGTCTGGCCGATCACCCACCAGCCGGTCGGCATCGGAAGCGTGGTGATGAGGCATTGCCCGCCGGCGATCATTACCGTTCCGACAGGGCGTGACCGCACCGGCACCGGCTTGCGCGGCAACTGCAACCCCGCCGGCACGCCATCCATATAGGCATAGCCGGGAGCAAAGCCGACCATATAGACACGATAGTCTGCAGCCAGATGTTCGGCGATGACCGCATCGGGCGTTATGCCGGTCTGTGCCGCGACATCGGCCAGGTCAGGCGCCAGATCCACATCACTGCACATCGGGATGAGGTGTTCGCGCCCGGCCCGGCGAGCGGCCCCAGGCCGTCCCGCCAATGCTAACGCCGCCTGCGCCACGGTCGCAAAATCGGTGACCAGCGGATCATAGACCAGCAGCAGCGTCACATAGGCCGGCACAGTTTCAAGCAAACCCGGCGGCGGCGCGGCTTGCATCGCCGCATCGAGCGCGAGAATATTGTCGAACAGCAGCGGATCGATGGCATCGCCGAATTCGAGCAGCACGCCGCTGTCACCAACGGGCTTGCAGACTGGCAGCGTCGCCATCAGGCGCGGACGATGAAGGGCGCGATGCCGATGCCACGCGCCGTGAAGCCGGTGCGGATATGCTGCGCCATTGCCACGGCATCGGGGCTGTCGCCATGGATGCATACAGAATGTGCCGCGAGCGTGACCGAATCGCCGCCCACCGCCGGCATCTGGCGATTCTGGAAAAAGCCGAGCAGGCGTTGCAGGGCGACATCAGGATCATGGATCATCGCGCCGGGCTCGCTGCGCGGCACCAGCAGGCCCTGCGGGGTATAGCCGCGATCGGCAAAAATCTCGCTGAAGACCGCCAGCCCGCGGGCGCGCGCCACACGTTCGAGCATCGTCCCCGAAATGGCGAGGATGGCCAATTGAGGATCAACGACATGGACAGCGCGGACGATCGCTTCGGCAACCGCTGCGTCTTCGGCAGCGACATTAGCGAGCGCTCCATGGGGTTTCACATAAAGGATCGGCTGCCCGACCAGCCGGCCAATACCGATCAGCGCGCCGATTTGCGCCACGGTAAAGCGTTCGATCTCCACCGAAGTCATCGGCAGGCGACGGCGGCCAAAACCTTGTTTATCGGGATAGCTGGGATGGGCCCCGGTAACGACGCCGCGCGCCCGGGCGAGTTGCAGCGTGCGCGCCATCGTGTCGGGGTCGCTGGCATGGCCACCGCAAGCGACATTGGCGCTCGACACAATACCGATCATCGCTTCGTCATCGCCCATCGTCCAAGGGCCAAAGCCTTCGCCGAGATCAGCGTTGAGATCGATCGTCCACATCGGTTGCCAGCAATAGACCGGAACACCGACCGATCAAAGCGCTGCCTGC
>JBMOFG010000449.1:0-2022 GCA_049314415.1 Polymorphobacter sp. | reverse complement strand
AAGCTCGATGATGGCCCGCTGCTCGGCACCCCGGCGTCGGCAGAGCAGCTCACCGCAATCGGCGATGCTGGTGTGCTCGCCATGGTCGGCGATTCGACCAATGTCTTCAACGATAAGGCCTCGGGCAGCGAAACCGATGTCCGCGAGGGCCTGCTCAAGGTTGTCAAGGCGCGTAAGACCGGCCGCGTGCTGGTGACGACTTTTGCTTCCAACGCCGCGCGGCTGGCGACGCTGGGTTGGGTGGCCAAGGAAACCGGGCGCCATCTCGTGCTCGCCGGCCGCTCGATGGACCGCATCACCCAGGTGGCCAAGGCGACGGGGTATCTCAAGGACATGCCGCCCACCCTGTCCTGGGATGCCGCAGCGAATATGGATCCCTCGAAGCTGCTGATCCTGTGCACCGGCGCCCAGGGTGAACCGATGGCGGCGCTCAGCCGCATTGCCAGTGGCTCGCACCCGGTGCTCAAGCTCGAACCCGGCGATCTCGTTGTTTATTCCTCAAAGCAGATCCCCGGCAACGAACTCGCCATTGGCCGGGTGCAGAATGCGCTGGCCACCCGCGGGATCGAGGTCATTACTGAAAAACAGGCGCATGTGCACGTTTCGGGCCATCCCGGGCGGCCTGAACTGGAAGCCATGTACGGGTGGATCCGCCCCGAAATCGCCATCCCCGTGCATGGCGAGCGTCGCCACATGGAAGCCCATGCCCTTGTTGCCAAGGCGTGCGGTGTGAAAAAGGCGATGGTGCCGATCAATGGCAGCGCGATCCGCCTCGCCCCCAACGGCCCGAAGTTGCTCAGCCATGAAAAGGCCGGGCGGTTGGTGCTCGATGGCGATGTCATCCTGCCCGCCGATGGTGCCACCATTGTCGAACGCCGCCGCCTGATGATGAACGGCCATATGGGCGTCACCATCGTGCTCGATCGCAACAGCAAGGTCGCCGCCACCCCGGCGGTCACCGCGCAGGGCGTTCCCGTCGAGGAAGACAAGGCCGATTTCCTCGCGGAATGCGCCGAAGCCGCCGAGGCCGCTGCGAGAAAAGCCGACCAGAAGAACCCCGAAAAATATGCCGAAGCCATCCGGGTCGCGGTCCGCCGCATCGCCCGCGAATGGACCGGCAAAAAGCCCGTCACCGATGTCCAGGTCGTCCGGCTTTAGGCGATGAAACCCGCATCGGCCATCGCCATCTACCTGCTGTTCTGGTCGCTGACCCTGTTCGCGGTGCTGCCCTTTGGGGTGCGCACGACCCGCGAACTTGGCCAGGAGCCGGTACCGGGCGAGGCCGATTCGGCGCCGCACAACCCGATGTTGGGCAAGAAGCTGCTGTGGACGACGATTATCAGCACAACGTTGTTCGCGCTGTTCTACGCCAATTATGTCGCCGGCTGGCTTATGCTCGACGATATTCCGGGCTGGGAAGCCACGGGGCCATACAAGCCGGCCTGATCGACGGCACGGACAGCGGCAACAAAGGCCACCAGCTTGGCGGTATCGAGCGGGCCGGCTGTTCGAAACCCCAAGCACAGATCGACTCCGAACGGTCGCACCTGCGCGATGGTACCGCCGACATTGGCCGGGGTCAGCCCCGGCGGCGGCGATTTCGGCGATCAGATCATCGGTAATCGGCCCCGGCCGCCACCGCCTGCTGCATTTCGGCGATCGACGCCATCCAGCAGGTCTTGATGCGTGTTATGCAAAGCGGCCGACGGCTTGTCCCAGCGCGGTGTAAAGCCGGCCGATATCCGATGACAGCAGCGTCGTCGCCAGTGATTGCCCCTCGCGATCGGGCAGGCAATGGCCGATCAGCGCTTCGAAATCGGCGATATAATGTGTCGCTTCGGTGCGGAATTCGGGATCATGGGCGAAGTGCCTGCCGATGGCGCGCATGCCATCGGCTTCCAGTGTCGCGACGATGCGGCGTACAAAGATGCTGCGGTCGCCCTTCAGATAGCTGTCCCAGGCGGTATCCTCGAGCTGGAAGGCGAGCAGCCCGGCGATGTCGATCGCTGATGCCTGCATCGA
>JBMOFG010000448.1:0-2032 GCA_049314415.1 Polymorphobacter sp. | reverse complement strand
AAGGGCAACGACACCACGACCCGAGTGAAGCACAATTTCGGCATGGGTCGGCCTGAAGGCTATCGCAAGGCGATCCGCCTAATCGAGATGGCCAGCCGCTTCAATGTCCCGGTTATCACCTTAGTCGATACGGCAGGCGCTTTTCCCGGCCTCGATGCCGAAGAACGCGGCCAGGCCGAAGCAATTGCCCGTGCCACCGAAGCCTGCCTCGCCGCTGAAGTACCGGTAATCGCCGCGATCACCGGTGAAGGCGGCTCGGGCGGCGCTGTGGCATTGGCTGCGGCCGACCGGGTGATCATGTTCGAACATGCGGTTTATGCCGTCATTTCACCCGAAGGCTGTGCAAGCATTCTTTGGCGAACCGCAGACAAGGCCAACAATCATGCTCCCGAAGCTGCCGAAGCAATGCGGGTAACGGCTGCCGACCTCAAAAAGCTGGGTGTTATCGATACCATCGTCTCTGAACCGCTGGGCGGTGCACATCGCGACCCGTTGGCGGCGATCACATCTCTATCAATGGCACTGGCTGCCGAACTGAAACCGCTGCTGGCGATGGACCCTGTCTTGCTGCGCCGGGAGCGACGCAACAAGTTCGTGGACATGGGCCGCCTGATCTAGGGCGTGGGCAGTTTATGGTCGCCAGTCGCGTTTCCTGCCGCGGAACGGTCTTTCCAACGAAAATCGGCTGAAATCCGGCGATTGTGTCAAGCTGATTGTGCTTAATTGATGCAACGAATCGATGTTGTCGCGGTGGCCCTGATCGATGGCGACGGCCGGGTGTTGGTCGCGCAACGGCCACCGGGTAAGCCACTTGCGGGCTTATGGGAGTTTCCAGGTGGCAAAATTGAAACCGGCGAAACGCCCGCGACCGCACTGGTGCGGGAACTTGCCGAGGAGCTGGGCATAAGTGTCTCGGAGGCAGACCTCCATCCGCTAACGTTCGTGGCGCATGACTATGCTGATTTTCACCTGGTGTTGCTGCTCTACACCTGCACCCGCTGGGTCGGACAACCGGCGAGCAATGAAGGCCAACCAATCGCCTGGCACAAGCCGGCAGCGCTCGAAGCGTTGGCAATGCCGCCGGCTGACGTGCCTTTATTGGCACCGCTACAGGCTTTTGTTGCTGGCAGGTGACAGCCCGGCTATTGGCGGGGTGTATTTGCTGGGGCCAGGATCCACGCCATGAAAATTCTCGCCGGTAACGGCAATCCCGAACTCGCAATGGCGATCGCCGACTATCTCGACATGCAGTTGACCTCGGCGTCAGTGCGGCGTTTTGCCGACGAGGAGATCTTCGTCGAAGTGCATGAAAACGTCCGCGGCGAAGATGTTTTCGTGGTCCAGCCGACGGCGGCGCCGGCAAATGACAATTTGATGGAATTGCTGATCTGCATCGATGCGCTGCGCCGCGCCTCGGCGCGGCGCATCACGGCCGTGGTCCCCTATTTCGGCTATGCTCGGCAAGACCGCAAACCCGGCCCACGCACGCCGATTTCGGCCAAGCTGGTCGCTAATCTCATTACCAAAGCCGGAGCCGACCGGGTATTGTCAGTCGATCTCCATGCCGGGCAGATCCAGGGCTTTTTCGACATCCCGACCGACAATCTCTATGCTGCACCAGTCATCGCCGCCGATATCGAATCGCGGCTGGCAAAGCAGGATCTCGTCGTCGTGTCGCCCGACGTCGGCGGCGTCGTTCGCGCCCGCGCGCTGGCCAAGCGACTTGGCAATGCTCCGCTGGCCATTGTCGATAAGCGCCGCGAACGCGCTGGTGAATCCGAAGTGATGAACATCATCGGGGATGTGCGCGGCAAGATGTGCGTGCTGGTGGATGACATCGTCGATTCAGCCGGAACATTGTGCAACGCCGCGGCAGCGCTGCTCCAGGCCGGCGCGGTTGGCGCTACCGCCTATGTAACGCATGGCGTGCTGTCAGGCGGCGCCGTCGCTCGCGTCGATGGCTCGGCGCTGACCGAACTCGTCATTACCGATTCGATCGCTGCGGTGGCGTCGGTGAAGGCAGCGAAAAAAA
>JBMOFG010000447.1:0-2037 GCA_049314415.1 Polymorphobacter sp. | reverse complement strand
AGTTTATTGCGGATTTTGTCTGCTTCTCCGCCCGGCTGATCATCGAGGCCGATGGTTCTCAGCGTGTCGATAGTGTTACCGATCCGCAGCGCACCACTTGGCTGGAGTCGCCGGCGTTTACGGTCCTGCGTTTCTGGAACGCGGATATCCAGCTGCGGCCGGACGACATTGCAACGCACATCCACCGGGTTCTGACCGACCCCTCTCCCCGCTCGGCTGCGCCGGGTCGCCCTCTCCCGCAAGGGGAGAGGGAAAGGAACACGCATGACTGCTGAACCCTTCGACCTCATCATCCTCGGCTCCGGCCCCGGCGGCTATGTCGCTGCGATCCGCGCGAGCCAGCTCGGCATGAAGGTCGCCATCGTCGAGCGCGAGCGGCTCGGCGGCATCTGCCTCAACTGGGGGTGCATCCCGACCAAGGCGCTGCTGCGCACGTCGGAGATCTACCACTATATGCAGAACGCTTCCGCTTACGGCCTCAGCGCCACCGGTGTCAGCTTCGATCTCGCCAAGATCACCGAGCGCAGCCGCAAGGTCGCCGCCCAGCTCAACGGCGGCGTCAAGGGGCTGATGAAGAAGAACAAGGTTACCGTCGTCGAAGGCAGTGGCTCGCTGACCAGCGCCACCGAACTGACCGTCACCACCGGCGACCAGGTCCGCACGCTCACCGCCCCCAACATCATCATCGCCACCGGCGCGCGCGCGCGGGATCTGCCGGGCTTGCAGGCCGATGGCAAGCGCATCTGGACCTATCGCCACGCCATGGTGCCGCCCGAAATGCCGACCAACCTGTTGGTCATCGGCAGCGGCGCCATCGGGGTCGAATTCGCCAGTTTCTACAGCGATATGGGCGCCAAGGTCACCATCGTCGAAATGCTCGACCGCATGTTGCCGGTGGAGGATGAGGAGGTCTCCGCCTTCATGCACAAGGCGCTGACCAAGCAGGGCATGCGCATCCTGACCGGCACCAAGGTCAGCGACGTCAAGCCGGGCGCTGCCGAAGTGACCGCCACCATCACCACCGCCGATGGAAAAGCGACCACCGAAAGCTTTTCGCATGTCATCGTCGCCATCGGCATCCTGCCGAATACTGCGAACATCGGCCTGGAAGCACTTGGAATCGCAACAGACCGCGGCCATATTGTCAACGATGGCTTTGGCCGCACCAACGTCCCCGGCGTCTGGGCGATCGGCGATGTTGCGGGCGCGCCCTGGCTGGCGCACAAGGCCAGCCATGAAGGCATTATCGCCGTTGAAACCATCGCCGGGATGCACGTCCACCCGATGGACAAGGCCGGCATTCCCGGCTGCACTTATTCCCGCCCACAGGTCGCCAGCGTCGGCATGACCGAAGCCAAGGCGAAGGCCGCCGGCCACACGGTTAAGGTCGGCAAATTCCCCTTCATCGGCAATGGCAAGGCGATCGCGCTGGGGGAAGCAGAGGGCTTCATCAAGACGGTGTTTGATGCCACCACCGGCGAATTGCTCGGCGCGCACATGGTCGGCGCCGAAGTCACCGAGCTGATCCAGGGCTATGTCATCGCGCGCGGGCTCGAGACAACCGAGCAGGAGCTGATGCACACCGTCTTCGCGCATCCCACGCTCAGCGAAATGATGCATGAAAGCGTCCTCGATGCCTATGGCCGGGCGCTGCACTATTGATCCTGCTGGCGGCCTTGCTGATCGATGCCGCGGTTCCACCGTCGCTGAGCGCGCTGTGCCCCAGACCCAAGCCGGGGGAGATCCTGGTCTGCGCCGACCCTGATCCGCCCAAATCACCCTATCGCGCGCCGCTGGAACTGCCGCCCGAACGCGGCACCAAGAACAGCATCAGTGTTTCGCGCGAACGCAATGCGCTGTTCGATCATGACTTCGGGGGCGCCGGCAGCTGCTCGGCATCGGGGCTGGCCGGCAATTATGGATGCGGCACCAAGGCCCACAAGGGCTGGGTCGAACAACGCGCCGGGTCTCGTTCGGGGGGCGGGCGCCTCTACGACCGCGGTCACTGACCGGCTGGCAATTGCGCGCGTGTCGACC
>JBMOFG010000446.1:0-2038 GCA_049314415.1 Polymorphobacter sp. | reverse complement strand
TCCTTTTCGACATATTTGCGATATTCGTTGAGCGTCGTCGCGCCGATGCAGTGCAATTCACCGCGGGCGAGCGCCGGCTTGAGCAGGTTCGACGCATCCATCGAGCCTTCCGACGCCCCGGCACCGACGAGGGTGTGCATCTCATCGATGAACAGCACGACATCCGAGCCTTCGGCGCGCACTTCATCGAGCACGCCCTTCAACCGCTCCTCGAATTCACCCCGATATTTCGCCCCGGCAATCAGTGCGCCCATGTCGAGCGACATCAGGCGCTTGTCCTTCAACCCATCGGGCACATCGCCATTGGCGATGCGCAGCGCCAGCCCTTCGACCACCGCGGTCTTGCCGACGCCGGGTTCGCCGATCAGCACGGGGTTGTTCTTGGTGCGCCGCGCCAGCACCTGGATGGTGCGGCGGATTTCCTCGTCGCGGCCGATCACCGGATCGAGCTTGCCGTCACGCGCCGCCTGGGTCAGGTCGCGGGCATATTTGTTGAGCGCATCGAAATTGGCCTCGGCCCCCGCGCTATCGGCGCTTCGGCCCTTGCGCGTCGACTCGATTACCGTGTTGAGGGCCTGCGCCGTCACGCCTGCTGCCGCCAGCGCCTTGCCGGCCAGCGTCGTCGTCGCCAGCGTCAACGCCACCAACAGGCGCTCGACGGTAACGAATGAATCCTTGGCCTTGATGGCAATCTGTTCGGCTTGGTCAAGCACGCGGACCGTGTCATTGTCACAATTGAGCGATTGGGCACCGCTGCCCGACACCTGAGCGATCTTGGCAAGCGCTTGGTCGGTCAGTTGGATCGTCGTCTCCGGTCGGCCACCGGCGGCGCGGATCAGGTTGGCCGCCATGCCTTCCTCATCCTCAAGCAGTGCCTTCAGCACATGCTCGGGCGCGATACGCTGGTGATTGTTGCGAACGGCGACGGTCTGCGCTGATTGCAGGAAGCCTTTGGCGCGGTCGGTGAATTTCTCGATATTCATGCGAGATTGTCTCCAGTCACGGCCGATATGGTGTGGCCTTTGTGCAACACAAGGGGGCAGGTGATTTCTGTCAGCGCAGCACGAAACGCACCTTGCGATTGCGGAAATCCAGCGACAAGCGTTTGAAATTTTTCAAAAGATCGGTGCCCAGTAACAGCGCGGGGTATTCTTCTAGCCCGAACAGATCAAATGGTGGTGCATCGGTAAAGGCGACGGTAACATTTTTCAGCAGGACCCCGCCGACGCGCAATTCGGCCAGCGTCGTTACTTCGGCGCTGAAACTCGCTCCCGTGACGCTGACCAGGCTGATAGTCTGCATTGGCGGCTTGCTGCGACCGCGCAGCGCCCGACGCAACATCGCGGAATTGCCGATGGTCAGTTCAGAGCCAGTGTCGATGACCGCATAGGTACGATCACCATCGACGCTGGCCTGGGTGATAATAAGCTGCCCCTTGCGACGCCGGGCGGTGACGACAATCTCTCCCTCCTCGCGCATTTGCGGTTGTCGCGAATCCTGAATGATCACCGTGCGCTTGTCGAAATCGAGCAGCAGCCGCTGGTCGGCGAGCGCATCAATGCCGATGATACCCTGCGCGCCTATGAAGCGTTCGGGCAGCGCCGGTGCGACGATTCCGTCTATATGGCTGCTGCCGATGCTCAACGTGTTGATCAGTACTGTCGTTGCCGGGCTGGTGCCCGCCATCCCGCGCACCATGACATTGGCCTCAACCGGCAAGTCCAGGCGCTCGGCCAGCCCGGCACCGATCACTGACCGGTCTGCGCCGCTGTCGACGAGGAAACTATAGGGGCCCTTGCCGTTGACCATTACGTCGACGAACAGCCGGGTGCGGCGTTCTTCCGCCGACAGGTTTTCTCCGACGACTTCAAGGTTGTTGTCGATGGTGGCGGGCGGGATCGTCGGCACGGGAACGGCGGATACCGGCGACACGCTCCCCAGAACGGCGGCAGTGATCATGGCAAGCAAACGCATACCGCATCCGTGCGCCAGCCGCGCCGCGGCGGCAAGAGCGATTGCGCTTGCCGCCCAGGGTGCG
>JBMOFG010000445.1:0-2046 GCA_049314415.1 Polymorphobacter sp. | reverse complement strand
GCTGCTACCTGATGCCGACCGATCTCTGGGACGCCTCGTCGATGTCGGCACCGGGACCGGCCGGATGATCGAATTGCTTGGCCATCGCGCGGACAGCGCTTTGGGCATTGACCGCAGCCCCGAGATGCTGCGGCTGGCGCGAGGCCGTATCGAAGCCTCCGGCCTACCGCGTGCCGAGGTGCGGCGCGGCGACATGTACGCACTGCCCGGAGCCAACGGGAGCGTCGATACGGTGGTGCTCCACCAGGTGCTGCATTTTGCCGATGATCCGTCGGCCGTGTTGCAGGAAGCGGCGCGGTTGCTGGCGCCCGGCGGTCGCCTGATGGTCGTCGATTTTATGCCGCACAAGCGCGAGGAGTTGCGCGAACGCCAACGCCATGTTCGCCTGGGCTTCAGCGACGCTCAGGTCATCGAATGGTTGACTGCGGCCGGGCTGTCCGGCCGGGTTGCGGCGCAACTGCTGCCGCCTACCAATGATCAACGGACGCTTGGCGTGACCTTGTGGCTGGGCACGCGCGACACCAATTGCCAACGAAAGGCTGCCTGACCATGGCTCCCCTGCCTGACAACCCGGCGCTCAGGCCGTCGATCTATGCCGATCTGCCCGGTGATATCGCCACCAGCTTTGAATTTTTTCCGCCCAAGACCGAGGCGATGGAAAAGACACTTTGGGAATCGGTCGAAACGCTGAAGCCGCTGGCGCCGCGCTTCGTATCGGTGACTTATGGCGCCGGCGGTTCGACCCGCGAACGCACCCATGCCACCGTTGCCCGCATTGCCCGCGACACGCCGATCCCGGCGGCAGCGCATCTGACCTGCGTCAACGCCAGCCGCGCTGAAATCGATGTGATTGCCGATGAATATTGGCAGGCAGGCGTTCGGCACATCGTTGCGCTGCGTGGTGATCCGCCGGCGAAGGACGCGCGCTTCGAAGCGCGCTCTGATGGCTATGCGACCTCGGCCGAGCTGGTGGCGGGTCTCAAGCGGCGCCATGATTTCGAGATTTCGGTCGGCGTCTATCCCGAGGTCCACCCCGAAGCCGTCAGTGCCGGCGCCGATCTCGACGCGCTTAAGGCCAAGCTCGACGCCGGGGCAACCCGCGGGATTTCGCAATTCTTCTTCGAACCCGATACCTTCCTGCGCTTTCGCGACAAGGTGGCAGCGGCGGGCATCAATGCCGAAATCGTGCCGGGCATCCTGCCGGTGACAAACTTCGCAAACCTCCAGCGCATGGCGGCGCCGTGCGGCACCGATGTGCCGGCGTGGATGGCGCATCTGTTCGCCGGGCTCGATGACAAGCCGGCCGCACGGCAACTGGTTGCGGCGACGATCGCCGCCGAATTGTGCCGACGCCTCTATGCCAGCGGGGTGCGGCACTTCCATTTTTACACGCTCAACCGTGCTGAGCTGGCTTATGCGATCTGCCATATGCTCGGGGTTCGCCCGATTATAAGTGAAGCTGCATGAACACGCCGAGTCAGGCCGCGGTCCGTTTCCGCGCCGAAGCCGCCAAACGCATCCTGATCACCGATGGCGCCTGGGGGACGATGATCCAGACCTTTGGCCTGCGGGAACCCGATTATGCGGGCTCGCTCGGACTGATGCACGAGCAAAAGGGCAACAACGACATGTTGTGCCTGACCCGGCCTGACATCATCGAAGCAATCACCCAGGGCTATCTCGATGCCGGATCGGATGTGGTTTCGACCAATACCTTTTCATCGACGACGATCAGCCAGGGTGATTATGGCGCCGAACATCTGGTGCGCGACCTGAACCTCGCCGCCGCCGGCATCGCCCGCCGCCTCGCCGACAAGGCACAAGCGCATGATGGCCGGCCGCGCTTCGTCGCCGGCGCACTTGGCCCCACTAACAAGACGCTGTCGCTGTCCCCTAAGGTCAATGATCCCGGTTTTCGCGAAGTCGATTATGATCAGGTAAAGAGCGTTTATGCCCAGCAGATCGAAGCGCTGATCGATGGTGGCTGCGATTTTATCCTGATCGAAACCATCTTCGATACGCTGAACGCCAAGGCGGCGATCATGA
>JBMOFG010000444.1:0-2051 GCA_049314415.1 Polymorphobacter sp. | reverse complement strand
GCATCCGCGAACATGGCGGCGATTGCTTTGCCGCGATCCGCGCCAAGGATCTGGTCGTCCATCATCCCTATGAAAGCTTCGAGGTGGTGCTCGCCTTTCTCAAGCAGGCCGCCGCCGACCCCGATGTCATCGCCATCAAGCAGACATTGTACCGCGCCGGCAAGAATTCGCCGATCGTGCGCACGCTGATCGATGCCGCCGAAGCCGGCAAATCGGTGACGGCGGTTGTCGAGCTCAAGGCACGCTTCGACGAAGAGCAGAACCTCGTCTGGGCAGCGGCGCTGGAGCGCGCCGGGGTGCAGGTGGTCTATGGCTTCATGGAGTTGAAGACCCATGCCAAGCTGTCGATGGTGGTGCGCCGCGAGGGCAGCGACATCCGCACTTATGTCCACTTCGGCACCGGCAATTATCACCCGATGACGGCGCGTATTTACACCGACCTTTCATTCTTTACCGCCGATGCGGTGCTGGCGCGCGATGCGGCGCAGGTGCTCAATTATATCACCGGCTATGTGCAGCCGACCCGGCTGGAAAAGCTGGGCATGGCGCCGTTGACCATGCGGGACAAGATCTACGACCTCATCGATGGTGAAATCGCCCATGCCGTCGCAGGCCGTCCGGCGGAAATCTGGGTGAAGCTCAACAGCCTTGTCGATACCGGCGTCATCGAGAAATTGTACGAGGCGAGCAATGCCGGTGTGCAGATCGAACTGATCATCCGCGGCATCTGCTGTCTGCGTCCCGGGGTGCCCGGCCTGTCGGATCATATCCATGTCCGCTCGGTCGTCGGCCGTTTTCTCGAGCACAGCCGCATCATGGCCGTTGGCAATGGCGCCGAGCTCCCGTCCGCGGCGGCGCAGGTATATATTTCCAGCGCCGACTGGATGCCGCGCAACCTTGATCGCCGTGTCGAGGTGCTGGTGCCGATCGAAAATCCCACCGTCCATGCCCAGGTACTCGATCAGGTTATGGTGGCCAATCTGAAGGACACGGAACAGAGCTGGGAGTTGCGCGCCGATGGCAGCTACAAGCGCCTGCGCGGCCGGCGCAACACCAGCAGCGAGCCGCCGTTCAACCTGCACCGCTATTTCATGACCAACCCGTCGCTGTCCGGACGCGGTGCCTCGCTAAAGACGGCGGGCGGTGTGCCGCGGCTGGTGCTCGTCGACGACGATGATGACGATGATGGCGACGATCACGCGCTGTGATACGGCTTGGCCCGCGCGGCGGCTTGCGCCATAGCAGCGGCGGGCGATAGGTGCCCACAACCGTGTTCGGGAGTTGACGTGGCCAGCCTGTTGACAAGCGTTGGGACGGCTCCGGGCAGCGCTGCCGAACCGCCGGTGGCAGGTGTCGGCAGGCCCGCGCTCAACGGCATCATCGATATCGGCTCAAATTCGGTGCGTCTCGTCGTCTATGAAGGGCTGACGCGCATCCCGGCGACGTTGTTTAATGAAAAGGTCATGGCCGGGCTGGGGCGCGGGCTGGCCGCCAATGGCCGGCTTGGCAGGGGCGCGATGGACACGGCCGTTACCGCGCTGAAACGCTTTGCTGCGCTCGCCGATGCCATGGGGGTGATGCAGTTGCGCGCCGTGGCGACGGCTGCGGTGCGCGAGGCGGCCAATGCCGATGAATTCATTGCACGGGTGGCCGCCGAAACCGGGCTGGCGATCGAGACCATCGATGGCGAGGCCGAAGCGCGCGGCGCGGCTTTCGGCGTTATCGCCGGCATTCCCGATGCCGATGGCATTGTGGGCGATCTGGGTGGCGGCAGCCTTGAATTGATCCGTGTTGCCGATGGCGAGGCACATGAACGCATTTCGCTGCCGATCGGATCGTTGCGCCTCGATGCAGTGCGCAAACGGGACAAGCGCGCCTTGGCGCCGTTCATCAAGAAAAACCTCGACAAGGTCGGCTGGGCGGGGCTGGGCAAGGGCCTGCCTTTCTACATGGTCGGCGGATCGTGGCGGGCGCTGGCGCAGGTGCATATCCACCAATCGGGGCATCCGCTGCCGATCGTCCATCAATATGAAATGCCGCGCGAGGCACCG
>JBMOFG010000443.1:0-2052 GCA_049314415.1 Polymorphobacter sp. | reverse complement strand
GGCGACCATTTCGATGGCGGAATGGCGGGCCATCAGCTTTTCGATCTCGGCCGGGTAGCAGTTAAAGCCCCCTGAGATGTACATGTCCTTCTTGCGGTCGGTGATCCGCAGATAGCCGTTGGCATCGAGTACGCCAACATCGCCGGTGTGCAGCCAGCCATCTCGATCGATCGCTTCGGCGGTGGCGGCCGGGTCGTCGAGATAGCCGGCCATGACGCCATAACCGCGGACGAGGATCTCACCGGTTTCGCCGGCCGCGACGGGCGTGCCGTCATCGGCGATGGTCATCACCTCCAGCCCCGGCATGGCCCGGCCGCAGCTGCTGGCGATCAGGTCGATGGGGTCGCCCGAGCGGCACATGGTGATGGTGCCGCATTCGGTCATGCCATAGCCGGTGACAACGGTGGTGAAACCGAGTTCCGACTGCATGCGTTCGACCAGCACTGGTGGCACGGTGGCGGCGCCGGTGACCGCGACGCGCAGCGAGGATGTGTCGCGCGGCGTGGTGGCGATGGCGGTGAGCAACGACTGGTAGATCGTTGGCGGGCCGGGGATGAAGCTGATGCGGTCGCGCTCGATATGGACCAGCGCCGCTTCGGTATCGAAGGCCGGCATCGGGTAGAGGGTGGCGCCCTGCAACAGGCTGGCGACCCAGCCGGCCTTGTAGCCGAACAGATGGAAGAACGGATTGACGATCAGGTAGCGGTCACCCGGGCGCAGATCGACGACGGCGATCCAGTTGGTGAACATCGGGATGACGCGGCCATGGGTGGAGACCACGCCCTTGGGGCTGCCGGTGGTGCCGGAGGTGAACAGGATGTCGCTGATATCGTCGGGGGAAAGGGCAGCGAGCGCGGCGTCGACCGCCGGGTCATCGGCGTTGCCGGTGGCGAGGAAAGCCGCCCAGTCGCGGTCAAAACACAGGATGCGGCGCAGGTCGGGCAGGTCTTCATCGGCGATCAGTGCCGGGTAGTCGGTGCCGAGGAAGTCGCCGACAGTGCACAGAATCGAGACATGGGCGCGGCGCAGGATGTCGCCGGCTTCGCTGCCCTTCAGCCGCGTGTTGAGCGGCACGATGGCAGCACCGGCGATCTGCGCGCCCAGGGTCGCGACGATCCAGTCGCGGCGGTTGGGTGCCCAGATAGCGATGCGGTCGCCGTGCCGTGTGCCAGCGGCGATGAAGGCGGCGGCGGCGGTGCGGGCATGGTGCCAGAGCGTGACGAAGGACCAGGCTTCGCCGGCCTCGACGATTGCCGGCGCCTCGCCGAAACGCTGGGCGGCGGCCTCGGCGGCGTGCGGGATGGTAGGCGGCAGATCAGCATTCATCGGCACAATACCCCTCACCCGTTCGCCCGAGCGGGCGAGTCGACCTCTCCCGCAGCCGTAGACGACGCCTTCGCGTCAGCGGGAGAGGTGCAACCATCAGACGATCTCGAACAGGCCGGCGGCACCCATGCCGCCAGCGATACACATCGAAACGACGACGCGCTTGGCACCGCGGCGCTTGCCCTCGATCAGCGCATGGCCGACGAGCCGCGAGCCGGTCATGCCGAACGGATGGCCGATGGCGATGGCGCCGCCGTCGACGTTGATCTTGTCGGGATCGATGCCGAGATGGTCGCGGCAATAGAGCGCCTGGCTGGCAAAGGCCTCGTTGATCTCCCACAGGTCGATGTCGTTGACGGTCAACCCGTGGCGGGCGAGCAGTTTGGGAATGGCGAACACCGGCCCGATGCCCATTTCGTCGGCGCGGCAGCCGGCGACCTGGAAGCCGCGATAGATGCCGAGGATAGGCAGGTTCTCGCGCTCCGCCGTGGCGCGGTCCATGACGACCTGCGCGGAGGCACCATCGGACAGCTGGCTGGCGTTGCCGGCGGTGATGTGCTGGCCCTGTTTGATGACCAGCCCGTCCTTGAAGACCGGCCGGAGCAGCGCCAAGCCTTCCGCCGTGGTGTCGCCGCGCACGCCTTCATCGGCGGTCAGGGTGACACTCTGGCGGCCGACTTCATTGCCTTCCTTGTCGAACAGCGCCTTTTCGACGGTGATCGGCGC
>JBMOFG010000442.1:0-2036 GCA_049314415.1 Polymorphobacter sp. | reverse complement strand
GGCCGCGCCGCAGCACCTCCTCGGCGGATTCAAACAGGTCGCGCAACAACTGGCCCTTCCAGTTGTTCCACACCCCCGGACCCACGGCGCGGATGTCGACAACGGTCAGCAGGAGTAGTTGCCGCAGACGTTCCGGGCTGGCAACCGTCTCGACGAAATCCAGAATGGTCTTGAAGTCCGACAGGTCGCGCTTGAAGGCGGTGCTCGACATCAGCAGGTGATGGCGCACCAACCAGGCGACGGTCTCGGTTTCCGCTGCCGTTAGCCCCAGCCGCGGGCACAACCGCTCCGCTACGTCCCCACCCAATTGGCTGTGATCGCCGCCGCGGCCCTTGGCAATATCGTGGAGCAGCACCGATACATGCAGCACGCGGCGCGACACGAGCTGCCGCATCACCCGCGCCGACAGCGGGTGTTCAGCCTGCAACGCCCCCGATTCGATGCGTGCCACCAGACCGATGGCGCGGATGGTATGCTCGTCGACGGTATAATGATGATACATATCGTACTGCATCTGGGCCACGACCCGGCCGAAATCGGGGACAAAACGCCCAAAAACACCCGCTTCATTCATCCAGCGCAGCACTTTTTCGGGGTCATTGCGACTGGTCAGCACGGCCATGAACAGCCCATTGGCGTTGCGATCGCGCCGGATGCGTTCATCGATCAGCCCGGCATCGCGCGCCGCCTGACGCATCGCCTGAGGGTGAATGGCCAATTTTTCGCGGTCAGCGAGCGCGAACATTTCAATCAGCCGCACCGGGTCAGCGACAAAGAACCCATCATTCGGCACACCGATCTGCCCGCGGCGCAGCGTGAAGCCGTTCAGTCTCGCCGGCCGCCGGATCAGCTTGGGCAACCAGCTTGCCTTGGCAAAGCTTTCGTCGAGATGGGCAAGGAACAGCCCGGTAAGGTCGCCCACCGTCTTGGCCATCAGGAAATAGTGCCGCATGAAGCGTTCGACCGCCGACATGCCACCCTGCTCCGAACGTCGTTCGGCATAGCGCAGTCGCGTTGCCAGCTCGCGCTGCACATCGAAGGTCAGCCGTTCCTCGGCACGCCCGGCAATATCGTGGAGGTTGATGCGCACCGCCCACAAAAAGCTTTCAGCGCGGCGGAACTGGCGCAATTCGCTCGCCGTCAACAGCCCCTTGTCGACCAGTTCGGCGACGGTTTCGACCTGATAGGCATATTTGCCGATCCAGAACAGCGTGTGCAGGTCACGCAGCCCGCCCTTGCCCTCTTTCAGATTGGGCTCGACGACATAGCGGCTGTCACCCATCTTTTTATGGCGTTCGTCGCGTTCGGCGAGCTTTTGCGCCGTGAAGGCCTTGGCAGTGCCGGCGACAACTTCCCTTCGGAAGCGTTGGGTGGCTTCCTCGTAAAGCGGCTGGTCGCCCCAAACATAACGCGATTCAAGCAGCGCGGTGCGGATCGTCACATCGGCCTTGGCCATGCGCACCATGTCGTCGAGCGAGCGCGTCGCATGGCCGACCTTCAACCCCATGTCCCATAGCAAATAGAGCATCGTCTCGATGACCTGTTCACCCCACGCCGTCTGCTTCCAGGGCGTGAGGAACAGCAGGTCGATATCCGAAAACGGCGCCATCTGGCCGCGGCCATAGCCGCCCACCGCGACCAGCGTCAGCCGTTCCGACGATGTGCGGTTGGTGGCGGGGTAAAGATCGGTGACCACCGCATCGAACAAAAGGCGCAGCAGTTGATCGACAAGGAAGGCCTGGGCGCCAGCCAGTTCCAGCCCCTTGGCCGGGTTTTCGCGCAGCCGGCGCTGCAATTCCGCCCGGCCCTCGGTAAGTGCCGTTTGCAAAAGGGTCGCCAGCACGGCGCGACGCGCCTTGAAATCCCCTGCCGCTGCCATGTTTGTGGCGAGCGAATCGGCCAGCGCCCGCCGGTCGATGATCGCCCGTCGATTGGGCACAATGTCGGGACGCGAAGCCATGACCCACGATAGGCCGGCCCGGCGCCCAGTGCAAAGTGACAGATTGCGCCATCCCCGCTATCCAACAGGCATGAAC
>JBMOFG010000441.1:0-2059 GCA_049314415.1 Polymorphobacter sp. | reverse complement strand
GGGCGCGTTTCATGTAGAAACCGATGTCGAAATCGTCGGTCATGCCGATGCCGCCATGCATCTGCACGGCTTCGTTGGTGGCAAGCTTGGCGACTTCGCCCGATTTTGCCTTGGCGAGGCTGGCGAACAGGGCGCTGCGCGCATCGGCTTCATCGAGCGCGGTAAGTGCGCGCAGCGTGGCCGAACGCGCCAGTTCGACTTCGCAGAACAGGTGTGCGGCGCGATGTTGAAGCGCCTGGAAGGTGCCGATCTTCACCCCGAACTGGTCGCGCTGCTTGAGATAATCAACGGTACGTTCAAAGCTCTCGACACTGACACCGAGCATCTCGGCGGCAAGACAGGCGCGCCCGGCATCTAGTATTTTTTCGAGAATGGCAAAGCCACCGCCGACGGCTCCGAGCACATCGGCGCCATCGACCTGGACATCATCGAGCGTGATTCGCGCGGCGTTGCGGCTGTCGATCAGCGAACGGCGGGTGGTGGTGACACCAGTGGCTTTCGCATCGACCAGAAACAGGGTGATGCCGTCCGGGTCCTTCGTGTCGCCCGCGGTGCGCGCCGCGACGATCAGCGTGTCGGCGACATGGCCATCGAGCACGAAACCCTTGGTCCCGTTGAGCTTGAAGCCATTGCCTGAGGGCGTGGCGGTCGCTTCGACCAGCGCCGGGGTGTGCCGCGCGGCTTCATCGGCAGCAAGCGCGAACAGCCGCTTACCCTCTGCGATGAGCGGCAGATACCTCGCCTGCTGGTCCGCCGACCCGCCCACTACCAGCGCGGTGGTGGCAAGGATCCCGGTCGACAGCATCGGTGCGGCGGTCAGGTTGCGGCCCATGGCTTCCATGATCAACCCGGCGGCGACATGGCCGAAACCGGCACCGCCATGCGCTTCGGGCACCAGCACCCCGGCAAAACCCATTTCGGCCATCTTGGCCCAGGTGTCGCGATCGAAACCCGTCGCATCGGCGGTGTCACGCAGCTTGCGGTGCTGGGCGACGGGGGCTTCGGTCTTGAAGAAACCGTCCGCCGATTCGCGGATCATCTTCTGGTCGTCGGTAAGCACTAGGGCCATGTTTTTCTTCCTGTTTCCCCTCTCCCCTTCCGGGAGAGGGCGACTCGCGCCACCGGCGCGGCGGGGAGAGGGTTGGCTTGCGGCGATTGAGCAGCCCCCTCTCCCCGGGCCGCGTTTCACGCGTCTCTCACCCTCTCCCGCAAGGGGAGAGGGTCTTACTTATGCCCCCGGCAGTTCCAGCACGCGCTTGGCGATGATGTTGAGGTTGATCTCGCTGGTACCGCCCTCGATCGAATTAGCGCGGCTGCGCAGCCAGGCGCGGGCCACATCGCCTTCGCCTTCGCCCGGGCCTTCCCAGGCGAGCGCGTCCGAACCGCCAATGCTCATCAGCAATTGCATCCGGTCCTTGTTGAGTTCGGTGCCATAATATTTGAGCATCGACGACAGCGCCCCGACACCCTGCCCTGCCTTGGCTTCATCCTTCACCCGCTCCATCGTCAGTGCAAAGGCCCAGGCATTCATTTCGTGGCGCACGATGTCGGTGCGCAGCCCGGTATCGGCGAGGATGGCGGCATCCATGCCGATTTGGCGCTTGGCAACCTGAGACAGGCTGTCACGCCCGCCGCCGCCGGTCGAATCGCTGCCGCCGATCATCTCGCGTTCGTGGGTGAGCAGATATTTGGCGATATCCCAGCCCTTGCCAGCGACACCCATCAGATTTTCGGCCGGCACCTTCACATTGTCGAAAAAGGTCTGGCAGAACGGCGACGCGCCCGAAATCAGCTTGATCGGCGACGTCGACACACCGGGGCTCGCCATGTCGAATAACAGGAACGAGATCCCGAGATGCTTGGCCGCCGTCGGGTCAGTACGGACGAGGCAGAAGATCCAGTCGGCCTTGTCGGCATAGCTCGTCCACACCTTCTGGCCGTTGACGACATAATGGTCGCCTTCGAGCAGCGCCGAGGTGCGCAGGCTCGCGAGGTCCGACCCAGCACCGGGTTCGGAATAGCCCTGGCACCAGCGGATTTCACCGCGGGCGATGCGCGG
>JBMOFG010000440.1:0-2069 GCA_049314415.1 Polymorphobacter sp. | reverse complement strand
AACGGCGCCGGCACTGCACGCTGGCTCTGCCCGGCCGTCATCGGGGCAAGGGTGCCCGTCCACGACAGCAGCAATGCCGCCGCGCGCTGACCATGGACGGCACCAGCCGGTGCCAGAGCGCCCGTCCACGACAGCAGCGAATTCGCCGGGCGCTGGGCCTGAGCGGCGCCGGCGGGCAGCAACAGCGCCAAACCCGACAAGCCGGGGGAACCGGCGAACTGTCCCGACCGCGCCGACGCAGGTGCGACAAGATTGTCAGCCCGCTCGATCGCCCCGGCCGCACCAGATCCATCGTTGCGCCGTACCTTGCCCAAGAGATCAAAGCCCGTCACCGCGCGCCCGGCCGGAATGCGGTTGAACAGCGCCGCGCGGGGCGCATAATCCCCGTTGGCGGCCAGATCATTGCCAACCGCCAGCGACGTGTCGTTCACCCACAGATTGCCATAGCCGGCATTGACCTGCGACAGCGGCGGCATGGCATCGCCATTCCAAGCGGTCGGGCTGGTGCCGCTCTCATTGGTAGCGCTGTTGTCACCTGCAACAATGCCGAAACGGGCATTGCCGAAACGATAGGCAAAGGTGCCGGTGCGGTTGCCCGAAGCGCCGCCGGCGCCGGTAAAAGTATCGCCCTTGGTATTCAATTGCGATGCAGCGATGCCGATGTCGCGTACTTCCTTCAGCACGCGGGTCGATGCCGCCTCGTTATACGGACCGTTGGCGCGCGCCCCGGCAAGGCTCAGATAGGCTCGGTTTATGTTGGTGACGCCGGGCTGATCGACCGGCCCTGTCGCATGATCGGAACTGAGCTGGAAAATCGGGCTTTCGCCATTTCCAAGGATACCCGCCGAAGCGCCGGTGCGGACCTTGCGCAACAGCAGATTCACCCAGCTTTCGCCGCGCACCCCGATGGCGCGCGTATGGCCCGCCGTCACGATGACGCCAACCGTGCCGGCGTCGTCGCTATCGATGCGGACATTGTGGACCATGCGGCCCTTGATTTCAGGAGAGGCACCCACCGGCAGCGACACCAGCGAGCAGCGCGGCAGATGACAGCCGATGACCGATGCGCTGTGACAGTCTGCCCGTCTGCTGTTCGCCGAATTGTCGATCATGCAGCCGTGCAGCTGCACAAGCCCGGCAAACAGGCTGGCGTTGTTGATGATCACATCGTCGCCAAAACTGGTGAAGCCGTTGCGGTGCAGCCAGCGATAACCGGCGCGCGCAAACACCTGGTTGCTATTGTCGTTGTTGCCGGTGCCGGCGCAATCGCGGACGACGAGATACACCGCTGCCGCCTTCGTCTGCTGCGTCGTCGCGGCGCCAGCCGCACTGCCGTCGGTAACGGTGTGGGCAACACTGCCAGCCGCGCCCGGAAAGATGCCGGCGTTATCGAGCATCAGGCGCGACGGGTGCGTGCGGGCATTTGTCGTCAATCCGGTGTTGCTGCGTGACGCTCCGGCTTCGATGGTGATGCCAAAATAGCCAAGACCGGGCGGATAGATCGTCTGACTGCTGAGACCGGAGGTTCCCCAGGTGCCAAGCTGAACGCCCGACGGGATGATCGCGAATACGCCGGCCATGTCGTCATGGGTGCGGGCGCGGTTGGCGGCGTTGTTGTTATAGGCCCGCGTCGCGTTGGCGAGCGTTTGGATCGAGGCATAGGCCGGTGTCGTGCCGGGGACATAAGGCCCGAGCGCCGACAGCAAGCCGATCGAGGGTGTGCCGATCTGAACGCCGGTGTGCGAGATATACGCTCCCGCGCGGGCATAGCTGTCATCGGTATCGATATTGACCGGATAAAGTCTGGGCGTGCCGGTGCAGGGAAAGGTTTCAAATTCGGCGCTGTTGGTGTCCCATGTCGCTGTGCCGATCCAAGGGTAGATCGTCGCGCCGAGATCGCCCTCGCCTTGGGTCAGCGCGCCGAGCGGGACGGTGGCGCGAAACACGCCGGGCCGGTACGGCGCCGTGATTTCATCCGACAACACTATCGCATTGGTCGAAGCGGTCGAGGTGGCGCCAGCCCGGCTTACATAGAAATCAACGGCGGCGACCGGCTGGCCGTCGCGGGC
>JBMOFG010000439.1:0-2090 GCA_049314415.1 Polymorphobacter sp. | reverse complement strand
AGTCGTCGGCCCCGCCGGCCCGACCACCGCCACCCGCATGGACAAGTTCACCGAAGACATGCTGGCGCAAACCGGCCTGATCGCCATGGTCGGCAAGGCCGAACGCGGCCCGGCCGGGATCGCCGCGATCAAGAAACACAAGGCCGCCTATCTGATGGCGGTGGGCGGCGCCGCCTATCTGGTGTCAAAGGCGATCAAGGCATCGAAGGTGCTGGCCTTTGAAGAACTGGGCATGGAGGCAATTTACGAGTTCACCGTCGAGAACATGCCGGTGACGGTGGCGGTCGATGCGACCGGCGAGAGCGTCCATGCGACCGGGCCGCTGGTGTGGCGGGAGAAGATTGCGAAGATTAAGGCGCTGGAGAGCGCTTGACCGGCGCCACCGCCTGACCGGCGCCGATTCCGCTTGCACCTGTTCGTCTCCGCCCTGTGGTCAGCGTTGGCGCCTGGTTTGGTGGCACCCAACTGACCCTGCAGGAAGGCCGCTTCAATCCGGAGATATCATATGAGCGAAATTGCTCCGATCAAGGCTGAACTGCTTGCTGCCATCGCTGCGGCGCGGCCCGACGGCAGCTATGACGATGCCGACTTTAATCGCATCCATGCCGCCATCGCCGCGCTGACTCCGTTGACGCCGACGCCGAGTTGTCATGCCGCACAGGACTTTGCGCAATCACCGTGGCGGTCGCTGTATTCGCAATTTGGCCCGCGCCATACCGCCGGCAAACCGACCCGCCACCAGACGACGATGAACCTGCAAAGTTTCAACAAATTCCCGGCCGTCGACATTTTCGTGAGCGATATCGACCAGGAAATCCACGTCGCCGATGCGCATTACAACAATGTCGTCAGCATCGCGACGTTGGACGGCGCACACCGGGCCGAAATGATCGTCTGGGGGCGGTACAAGCTCACGCCTGAAGCGCCGCAGCGCTACGTCGTCGATTTTTATGCTGTCGAATTGCGCCCGCCGGCCGGCGTGTCGGACGAGGAGGTGCGGAGCCATTTCGGCCTGCCCGCCGGCCACCCGCTGAAATCCGAACTCAAGCCGATGAAGCTGCATTCCGACGTCGTCTATTGCGACGACGACATGCGGATCAATTTCGGCAGCATGGGCGGTGTCTATGTGCTGCGGCGGTTGGCCACGCCCGGCAAGTCGGTCAGCTTTTAATAGGCGTTGCCCGGCCCGGGCGGCTGCGGCATGGACGGGGCATGGAAAATGGCCTTGCGGACGCGCTCGACACAGCCTGGCGCCTGCTGGTGCGCGCCGGCGCTGACCGGCGCAGCCCGATGCACACGCCGGTCGTGGCAACAATCGCCGATGGCGCCCCGATGCGCGGGTGATGGTACTGCGCGCCGCCGACCGGGCGGCAGCGTCCCTGCGGTTCCACACCGATGCGCGGTCGCCGAAATGTGCAGGGCTGGATGGCATGCCGGTCACCGTGCTCGCCTATCACCCGGGTGAAGCGATCCAGCTCCGCATCGGCGGTACCGCGCGGATCGACCGCGACAGTGCCGACGCCGATGCGATCTGGGCGCAAGCGACGCCATTTGCCCGGCGCTGTTATCTGGTCGGGGCAGCGCCAGGGACGCCGCGCGCCGTTGCCGGATCGGGCCTGCCCGCCTGGGTGGAAGGGCGCAAGCCGATCGAAGCCGAACTGGTCGCGGCGCGGCCAAATTTTGCACTGGTGCACATTGCCATCACGCGGATCGACTGGCTCCATCTGGCGCAGGGCGGTCACGCCCGAGCGGTTTTTTGCGCGGCCGACGGCTGGGCCGGCGAATGGTGCGTACCGTGACCGCCGATTTGCGGTTAAGAAGGCGCATATCGGGAGAATGACGATGCTGCGCTGGGGACTATTGTTGTTGCTGCTCGCCGCCGGGTGCAGCTGGACACCGCCTGCCGAAGCCGCCGGCCCGACGCAGCGGCCGCCACTGATCCTGATCTCTGTTGATGGCCTGCGCCCCGATTACCTCGACCGCGGCGTTACCCCCAACATCAATGCGCTGGCGGCATCGGGCGTGCGCGCCAAGGCGATGCGGCCGAGCTTTCCGTCGCTGACTTTTCCCAATCATTACACGCTGGTGAC
>JBMOFG010000438.1:0-2091 GCA_049314415.1 Polymorphobacter sp. | reverse complement strand
CGACGACTTCATATACCGCCGTCGCCTTGGCGCCGCCGGCATAGCCCGAGCGCACCGATTGCACGCCCTTGATGCGTTCGAAGACGCCTTCGACTCCCCAGAAACAGCCGCCGGCAAACACTGCGGTCTGCAGCGGGCCGGCCTTCAACGGCGCATCGGCAACCGGCGCCGGGGCGGTGACCATGCGTTCGGCGGCAATCGCCCCCGAACAGGCAGCGGTGCCGAGCAGCGCGGCAATAACCAGATTACGCATCATGGGGATCAAGCCTTGGCAGGGGTGAAGGTCATCGCGGCACCGTTCATGCAGTAACGCAGGCCGGTCGGCTTGGGGCCGTCGTTAAAAACATGGCCGAGATGCCCGCCACAGCGCCGGCAATGGACTTCGGTGCGGGTCATGAACAGACTGGTATCGGTGGTGGTGCCGATGGCATTTTTCAGCGGTGCGTAGAAACTCGGCCAGCCGGTGCCGCTGTCGAACTTGGTCGCCGATGAAAACAGCGGCAGCGCGCAGCCCTTGCAGGCGAACACCCCGGCGCGGTGCTCGTCATTGAGCGGCGAGGAGAAGGGCCGCTCGGTCGCCTCGTGGCGCAGCACGTCATAGGCGAGACCGGGCAGCTTCGCCCGCCACTGCGCGTCGGTCAGCGTATATTCGAACTTCGTCGCGGTTGCGGCGAGCGCCGGCTGCTCGCTAAAGCGCAACAGGGGCAGGGCGGTCGCCGCAGCGAGCCCGGTGAAGAGGAGGGTGCGTCGGTTGGTCATACCCTCTTATACGCTCGCCGGCGGCAAAAGGTTACGGCAAGGATGCCGCAGGGGGTGTGCGCGACGCGCCCTTTCTTCTCCTGTCATCACGGGCTTGACCCGGGACCCAGCTTCTTTCGGCACATCACCCCAGAAAAACCGGGTCCCAGGTCAAGCCCGGGATGACAATAAATGGGGCACCTACTTCTGCGCCGCCAGCCAGGCCTGGCCCTGTTGTTCCGCCAGCGCCACCATGTCTCCCAGCACCGCATTCACATCAATCAGATGCAGCCCCCAACTTTCAACGATCGTCGTGCCCAAGACGACATCGCCGCCGATTCTGTCAGTGCGCGGATCGGCCGGATCGGCATCGGTGCGAATGGCGAGCCGCTGCGCACCGTCACCATCGGTGCATTCGCCGCTCAGCAACCCCGGCAGCGCCACGAACGGCGTCGTTACCGTCACATTCTTCGCCCAAGGCGACTGCCCACTGGCATTGTCGACAATGTTGCTCGCCGTCGGCAACAGCATCCGCAACGGGGCGCGGCCACCGCCCAGCGCTGCCGGATTGGTGCAGGCGACCGCCATTCCCGGTGCGCTTGTGCGGCCGAAGCGCGAATCCGCCGGCGGTACCTTGCCATCGCGGAACGATACCCAGGCGAGCACGCAGCCGGTCTGGCGCGCTGACTGGCACAAGGCCATGGTCTTCAGGTCGCCACCGACGGTCTTGCCGGCCGGCACCAGCAGATTGGTGCCGGGGATATAGGCGGCGATGACGCGCGCCGCGACCGGTTTGCCGTCGATCTCATTCTGCAACAGTGCCTTGATGACACCGCTGCCCTGGCTGTGGCCGATCAGGATGACGCCGCGGCCCTTATTGTCGCGCGCCAGATAGTCGTTCCACGCCGCCACGACATCGCGATAGGCCATCATGCGGTCGGCGGTGCTAGCCTTGCCGAACATGGCATCGCGCAGCGCCTTCAGCGTCACCTGGCGATACATTGGTGCAAAGGTGCGGCAGACGCTGCGAAAGGCGGCAAACTGGATGCGGGCGACATTGGTTTCGGCGGCATCGATACTCAGGTCGCTGTTGTCTGCCGCGTCGGTCGAAACCGTCGGATAGACATAGAAACAGTCGATCTTCTGCGTTGTCGGGGTCGGCAGCGAGACGATGTTGGTGCGGCCCGGAGCAGCGACAGCGGTGATCGCCAGTTCACCGCCACAGGCATCGGCCCCGGCCCCCGTGCGGCCCGGTCGGCACAGCCAATTGGCTGCCTGTGTGTAATCGGGCGCTGCATAAGCGGCGGGGGCGGCGGGGGCAGACATCTGTGCTGCCACCGGCGCAGTGAGCAA
>JBMOFG010000437.1:0-2093 GCA_049314415.1 Polymorphobacter sp. | reverse complement strand
CAGTGCTCGACGCGCCGCGGCTTGGCTGTCTCAACATTCATGCGTCATTGCTGCCCCGCTGGCGCGGTGCCGCCCCCATCCAGCGCGCCATCCTTGCCGGCGACAGCGAAACAGGGGTGACAATCATGCAAATGGCGGCAGGGCTCGATACGGGACCGATGATCCGCAAGGCATCGACTCTGGTCGCTGACAAGACGGCGGGTATGTTGACCGAAGAACTGGCGAGGATTGGCGCCGATTTAATGGTCGCCACGCTGGCTGACGTCTGGGTTGCCACGCCTCAACCGACTGGCGGGGTCACGCTCGCCCACAAGATCAGCAAGAGCGAAGCCCGTCTCGACTTTTCGCTCGGCGCGCAAGCGCTGGAGCGTGCCGTGCGCGCCTATAATCCCGCGCCCGGCGCGTGGTGCGAAATCGGCAGCGAGCGGATTAAGATACTTGTTGCACAGGTCAAAGCCGGCAGCTTGCCGGCCGGCGTCACCGGAGACGGGCTGGCAATTGGCACTGGCGAGGCCGTGCTGCAACCCCTGCTCGTCCAGCGCCCAGGCAAACCTGCCATGGCTGTGCGGGATTTGCTCAATGGCTGGCCGATCCCGCCCGGCACAACAGTCAATCCGCCATGACGCGATATCGCATCGCGATAGAATATGATGGTCGCCCCTTTGCGGGCTGGCAACGCCAGAACAACATGGCATCGGTTCAGGGCAGCATTGAAGCAGCCTTGTTCGCTATTACCGGAGAGACAATTGCTGTTCATGGGGCCGGTCGCACGGATGCCGGTGTCCATGCGACCGGTCAGGTTGGACATTTCGACATGGCAAAGCCGTTCACGCCGTTTCGGTTGACCGAAGCGATCAACGGTCTGCTGCGGCCGCTGCCGATCGCCATCGTCGATTGTGTGGAAGCCCCTGGCTTTCACGCACGGTTCGACTGCATCGGCCGCTCCTACCGCTATCATATCATCAATCGCCGCGCGCCATTGACTTTCCAGACCGGTCTGGCCTGGCGCGTGCCGGCGCTGCTTGATGTGGAGGCAATGCACGCGGCGGCCCAATTACTGGTCGGCACACACGATTTCACGACCTTTCGTTCAATCCGCTGTCAGTCCGCTTCGCCAGTCAAAAGCGTCACCCGGTTGGCGGTAACCCGACACGGCGACGACATCATCATCGAGGCCGACGCCCGGTCATTCCTGCATCACCAGGTCCGTTCGATGACCGGGTGTCTCAAACTTGTCGGACAGGGTCGCTGGACCGCGGATGACCTTTCTGCGGCACTTGCGGCGCGCAACCGCTCTGCGCTGGGCCTCAATGCCCCACCCGACGGGCTGACCTTCGTCACGGCCCATTATGATCTCGGCAAAGCGTCGAATTTTCGAAATGATCTGCCGACGGGCTGAAATTTTCCGATGCCACCAAAGCGCTTCGGTGGCTGCCATGCGCTGTTCCGCATCGCCGGACGGGCGGCGGCTTCGACAGCATGACGGCATCCGCCGAACATGCCCAATCGATCAGCGCCAACCAAATGCTTCAGCGATGATGTGAAAGATCACATTCTGTTCAATGACGCCTCCAACCAGATCCGACCTTGGACCATCGGCGAACAAAGCAACATCCTCGCCGCCGTGTGTTTCACTGTCGGTGCCATGCAATTTGTCGGACAGATAGTTTTTGTCGGTCGGCGGCAACAAGCGTGACAGCCCCGGGCCGGAAAACGGTCCATTGGTGTAGCTGATCGTTGTCATTGGCTGTCCGTGATCATCAAGCGCCCAGCCTTCCTTGCTGGCCGTGCCGCCACCCTCGCCTGCGGCGGCATTTTTGATGAAGCCCAAGATATCATTGCCGCGCTCGGGATAGCCCGCGATGGTCATCACATGGCTATGGTCGGCAGTGACCAACACAAGCGTGTCGTCGAGATCCACCGATGCCAGCACCGCGGCCACGGCGCGGCTGAACTGTTGGGCTTCCGTCAGTGCCCGATACGGGTTGGTGGCGTGATGGGCGTGGTCGATCCGACCACCCTCGATCATCAGATAATAGCCCTTATTGCCATGTGCTTTGCTGATCGCTTGCATATCAGCAACCGCGAATGAC
>JBMOFG010000436.1:0-2093 GCA_049314415.1 Polymorphobacter sp. | reverse complement strand
GTAACCGGCAGCGCGCCGATCAATGCTACGGGCGCGGTCACCCTTCGTTCGGGCGCATTGGCGCTTGGCGCGATCAACGCTGGCGGCAGGCTTGATATCCGCGCCACCGGCACGCTGGCGCTGGGCGCGCTGCGCGGCGAAGGCGATATCGGTGTCGAAGCCGGCGATGCCATCACCATTGCCGGCATCAGCGCCGGGGATTCGGTCGCCATCGGTTTCGGCGCTGCGGCCGCGGCTGGCGCGAGCTTGACGACGGGCGATATCGACGCCGGCAGCCTGCGGCCGTCGCAGGCGCCGGGCGCGGCCTATCAGGTCGGCATCAGCGGGCGCGGTGCGGTCAGAATCGGGGCGATCACGGCGCGTGGCAATATCGGGCTGGTGTCGGCTAACGGCAGCGTCGGCGTCGGGGCGATCAGCACCACGGCAGCGTTCGCCGGGCTGGCAGCGAGCGGCTTTGCCGGCACGAGCATCAGCACCGATTCCCAGGGCACCGTCTATCTCGCCAATGCCAGCATGTTGACGCCCTTTGCTGCCACGCTCGATGCGCTGGGGCCGACCGCAGGCTTTGATTTCGCGCCGCTGGTCGCGCTGGCGCCGGTTCGCATCGGCGGGCCGCTGGCGCTGTCCGGTGCGGTCGGCACCGGGCGCTTCAACGCGGCTGCGAGCGGCGCCGTCACGCTGGCGGGCATTGCCGCCGGCACGTCGGCGACGATCGACAGCGGTGCGCTGGCCAGCTTTGGCGGCACGGTCACTGCGCCGGCGATCATTGTTTCGTCGGCCGATATCGCCATCACCGGAGGGCTGGGCAACAGCGCGACAAGCGCCGTCACGCTCAACATCGCTGCGACTGCCAGCGCCATCACGCTGGGCGGCGGCAATGACAACGGTAGCGGCTATGTGCTCGGCAGCGCCGAAGCCGGGCGGATCGCAGCGAAGACGCTGACCATCGCCGCGCAGGGCAGCGAGCCCGCAGCGATTGCCATCCAGGCGCTGAATTTCGCCGGCAGCGGTGCTGCCAGCAATGGCCGGACGCTGGCGCTGGTCACCGGTGGCAGCATCCGCGTCAATGGCGCGCTGGCGCTGACGGGGGCAGGGGCCGGCGACACGCTGCGGCTATCGGCCGGGCGGCGTATCGAAATCGCGACCGATGCCGGTGGCCGGATCGGCGGCAGCGCAGCCGGCGACATGTTGGGCGGTACCATCGAACTGTCGGGCGCCGATATCTGGGTCGGCACCAATGATCTGCTCGGCAAACTCGCCGCCAACAGCAGCTTTGCCGGGCGCGATGCGGCGCTGGCGGAGCCTGTCGTCAACCCTGATCTCGCAGGCGCACTGGCCGCTGATCGCATTATCGCCACGGCGCAGGTGAGCTTTCTTGTTCAGAACAGCGGCAGTCTGGCACAAAAAGCCGGGTTCAGCGCCGGCAGCGGCGGCTTCAGCATCCGGCCCAGCGGCACGACGGCGCTCGATCTTGTCAGCAACGGCCGCGCCCAGGATGCGGCGGGCAGCTTCCAGATCAATCAAAAGACCGTCGATGTCATCCGGTTCGCCAGCGCCGGCGACGCGCCGGCCGGCTTTGCCAGTACTGCGACAGTCAACGGCTGCAGCATCGGCAAGATTTGCGGCCTCCCCCCCGAACAGGGCGGGCAGGTGGTCGGGAACATCGGCAACACCGTATCGGCGTTGGCCGAAGCTGTGCAGGGCTCGTCCGAGGCCTCGTCCGAGGCCGCCGCCGAGCCGGCCAGCGAGGAAGCCGGCGACGCCGCCGAAAACTTGCCACAGACGCGCCTCAACCGGCTCGTCGATCTGTCGGTCGCCATCGAGAATGTGCAGGTCGCCGATCCTGTCACCGGCGAAGGCAACCCGACGCTATGGCTGGATGTTCCGGCCGATTCTGGGGTACAGCCATGATCTACCGTTTGCTTACGCTCGGACTTGCTGTCGCGCTCGCCGCGCCGCCACCGGCCGCCGCTGCCGGCCTAAAGCTGGTCGACAGTTTTCGTATCGGCAGCGGCGGGGTCTTGTGCACGGCGCAGAGTCGTGTTGCCGATCCGGTGCTGGAGAGCATGTTCGACCGTGGCTATCGCATCACC
>JBMOFG010000435.1:0-2102 GCA_049314415.1 Polymorphobacter sp. | reverse complement strand
CGAAGCGGTGCGCGCCGCCGGCGGCAAACCCTACACCATCGTCGGCGGCGGCTCGAACCCGCTCGGCGCGCTGGGTTATGCCGCGTGCGCCGCTGAAATTGTGACGCAGGCGTTCGACATGGGGGTGCCCTTCGATCGCATCATCGTCGCCAGCGGAAGCGCGGGCACGCACGCCGGCATCCTCGCCGGGCTGGCGGCGCTCAATGCCGGCATCCCGGTCATCGGCATCAACGTCCGCCGACCGCGCGCCGAACAGGAAGGCAATGTCCACAAGCTGGCGGTCGCGACGTCGGCCCTGCTCGGCACTCCGGCGCCGATGCGGGAAGACGTGGTTGCGCTCGATGATTGGGTTGGTCCCGGCTATTCGCTGCCGACGCCCGAAATGGTGGCGGCGGTGCGCCTGCTGGCGGCGTGCGAGGGGATTCTGCTCGATCCTGTCTATTCGGGCAAAGCCATGGCCGGACTGATCGGGCTGGTCCGCGCCGGACAGTTCGCCCCCGACGAACGCCTGTTGTTCGTTCACACTGGCGGCAGCCCGTCGCTACATGCCTATGCGCATGACCTGCGCGACCCGGCGCTCAACAACGCATGAACCAGTGGCGGCCGATCGGCGTCATCGGCGGCATGGGTCCGGCCGCGACGGCGGATTTTCTGGCGCGGCTGGTCGTCGCTGTCGGTGCGGCGCGTGATGCCGACCATCCGCGGGTGTTCATCGATTGCAACCCGCACGTTCCCGACCGCAACGAGGCCAGCGCCGGGCAGGGGGCAGCGCCCGGTGCGGTGCTGGCGGCGATGGCGCAGGGGCTGGTGGCGCAGGGTGCCGAGGTGCTCGCCATGCCGTGCAATGCCGCGCATGGCTGGGCCGATGCGATTGTCGCCGCAACGCCGGCGCGCTTTGTCAGCATGATCGATGCAGCAGTCGCGGCGGCCGTGGCGCATGGCGCAACCAGGGTCGGCATCATGGCGGTCGGCGCCACGCTCGACGCGCGGCTGTATCAGGACCGGCTGGCGGCGGCGGGCATCGCCAGCCTCGATTGCGACCGCGCCGTGGTGCAGCCGCTGGTCACCGCCATCAAGGCGGGAGACACCGGCCCCGCGGTGCGTGCCGCGCTGGCAGCCGAGGCGGCACGGTTGGCGGCGGCGGGGGCCGAAGCGGTGATCGCCGCGTGTACCGAAATCCCGCTGGTGCTGGGTGCCGCCGATGTGCCAGTGGCCTTCATCGACGCGACGGCAGCGCTGGTCGCGGCGACGCTGGTGGCGGCCAATCAGGGCTTGGGAACGGCGTAGAAACCGTCGCTGGGGTTTTGCGGGGGATGTGCCATGATGGCGACGATTTCGAATTTTGGGGCAGAATGATCGTGACGATGCGCATTTCCCGCTGGCTTGCCGCGGTTCTGTTGATGATCGCGGCGCAGTCGCCGGCGTTGGCGGCACCCGCCGATTTCGTCGGTACATGGCGTGTGTCGTTGGCGCTGCCCGGCGGGGCGCTGCCTTTCGGGCTGGAGATCAAGTCGCGCGGCGATACGCTGTCTGCCGTGCTGCTCAACCCGCCCGAGCGCATGCCGCCTGAAACTATTTCGGTTGACGGCGATGTGCTGACGCTGGGCTTCCCTTCTTATGGAGCGAAGCTTGTGCTGCGCCGCACTGGTGACGGGCTGGCGGGTGAAGCCAATATGCTGCGCTCCAACGGCCCGGTGACCATTGCTGCCACCGGCACGCGTGGCACTTGGCGCTTTGTTGAAACCGCGGTGAAGCCCGCTGCCGATCTCAGCGGCCGCTGGCAGCTGCGCTATGGCGCGCAAGGGCAGAAGGGTGAAGCGGTGTTCCGCCAGTCGGGCAGCCGCATCACTGGCGCCATCCAGTTACCAAGCGGCGATTTCCGTTATCTCGCCGGCGATGTCTCGGGAAACCAGCTGAAGCTGTCGACCTTTGATGCCAATGCCGCAACGTTGTGGAGCGCGACAATCGCCAGCGGCACGTTGACCGGCGCCACCTTCACTGCCACCGGCAGCAAGACCGGTACGGCGTGGACGGCGACCCGCGCGCCGAAGGAAAAGATGGAGGCGGTCGTCGTTGAAAAGGCCAATACCAAGCGCTTCCAG
>JBMOFG010000434.1:0-2106 GCA_049314415.1 Polymorphobacter sp. | reverse complement strand
GCTGTCGGGCTTTGTGCGCGGGCAATCGCTGGTTTGTCTCATCCTCGCGCTGTTTTATGCAGTCGGCTGGAGCTTGATCGGACTGGACTATGCGATTGTCCTGGGGCTGCTTGCCGGTGTGCTGGGCTTTGTGCCGTTCCTCGGGGTCATCTTTGCCGTCGTGCTGAGCCTGTTGATAGCATTGGGGCAATGGGGGCTCGATCCGCTGCAATTGGGGCTGGTGGCAGGCGTTTTCCTCGTCGGACAGGTCCTCGAATCTTCGGTGCTGACCCCCAATCTCATCGGCAACCGCATCGGCTTGCATCCGGTGTGGGTGCTGTTTGCGGTGTTCGCCGGCGGACAGGTTGCCGGGATTGCGGGCGTGTTCTTCGCCGTGCCCGTTGCCGCCGTGCTTGGCGTCATCGTCCGCGCGGCGCTGGCGCATTACCGGACCAGCCAGTTCTACGCCGCGCCGTGATGGCGGGCGACGGGCTGCTGCCGGGCGGTGAACAGCCGGCGCTGCCGCTGGCCTATGCGCCGCGGCTCGATGCCGGCAGCTTCGTCATTTCCGACAGCAACCGCGATGCTGCCGCCTGGCTCGGCGATCCGGGACGCTGGCCGATACCACGCGGCATATTGGTCGGACCGTCGGGGGCCGGCAAAAGCCATTTGGGCACGCTGTTCCAGGCCCGTCATGGCGGTGTGCTGATCGAGAACGCCGATTTGCTAACCGATGGCGAGCCCTTGTTTCACGCCTGGAATGCCGCTTCTGCCGCTGCCCCCTTGCTGCTGACGGCGCGGCGCCAGCCCCGCTTCTGGGCCCATCGCCTGCCAGATCTTGCGTCGCGGCTGGCAGCGACCCCGTTGGTGATGATTGCTGATCCCGATGACGCCCTTATCGCCGCCGTGCTGGCCAAGCGTTTTGCCGATCGCGGGCTGCGCGTCGGCGACGATGTCATTGCCTATCTGACGCTGCGGATCGAACGCAGCTTTGCCAGCGCCGCCGAGATTGTCGAACGGCTCGATGCGCTGGCCCTCGCCGAGCGCCGCGACATCACCGTGCCGCTGGCTCGCGACTGGCTGGAAGGGCAATTGCGGCTGAAATTGTGATGCCGCTGGTGACGTGATGCCGCCGGTCATCGACCTGTCATGCTGTGTCCGCTACGATGCGCCATGACTAGTGCACATCGTCCCCCGTCCCTACCGGCTATCCCGGATGCCGAGCGCTATTTCAACCGCGAGATTTCGTGGCTGGCATTCAATGACCGCGTGCTGGAGGAAGCGACCAACCGCGCCCATCCTTTGCTCGAACGGTTGCGCTTTTTGTCGATTTCGGGGAACAACCTCGACGAATTCTACATGGTGCGGGTTGCCGGGCTGCGCGGGCAGGTGCGTGCCGGTATCGAAACGCTGACGCCTGAGGGCATGACTCCGGCACAGCAGCTTGCCGCCATCGCCATTCGTGCCGACAAGCTGATGGAGACCCAGCAGCGTGTCTGGGGCAATCTGGTGCGCGAGCTGGCGCGCGCCGATTTCCATGTCATTACCGCCGACCGATTGGCCATGGCGGAGCGGACCTGGCTCGAGAAACATTTTCTGGACCAGATTTTTCCGGTGCTCACGCCCCAGGCGATCGATCCGGCGCATCCGTTCCCGTTCATCTCCAACAAGGGTTTTTCGCTGATCCTTGAACTGCGCCGCCAGTCGGATGACGAATTGCTGCGCGCGCTGCTGATGCTGCCGTCGATGCTGCCGCGCTTCATCCGCTTGCCCGGGGCCGCGATCCGTTTCATCAGCCTGGAAAACACCATCCGGGCGTTCTTTGGGCAGTTGTTCCCGGGCTATGACCTGATCGGCGATGGCGCCTTTCGCGTCATTCGCGACAGCGATATCGAAGTCGAGGAAGAAGCCGAGGATCTGGTGCGTTTCTACCAGACGGCGCTGAAGCGTCGGCGCCGCGGTGAAGTCATCCGGCTGAAAATCGAAGCATCGACGCCATCGGGACTGAACACGCTCGTCCAGAATGCCCTCGGCGTCGGCGAACGCGATACGACCGTCGTCACCGGCGTATTGGGAGTCGCCGATCTGGCCCTGCTGGTCGATGAAGATCGGCCCGATCTCAAGTTC
>JBMOFG010000433.1:0-2111 GCA_049314415.1 Polymorphobacter sp. | reverse complement strand
GCGCGCCGGCGCGGCCGGCGTGTTGGTCATCCATGAAGATGCCGCCGCCAGCTATCCCTGGCTGCAGGTCGCCAGCGGCGACGCACTGCCGGCGATGGTGCCGGCGCCGCTTGCCGCGTCACCGCTGGCCTTCAGCGGCTGGCTGCCTCTGAAGCTGGGCATCGAGGTGCTTGGCAGCGCCGGCCTGTCGCTCACCGATGCCAAGGCACGCGGGCGCTTGTCGGGCTTTGTCGCCATGCTGCTGCCCGGGGTCACCTTGTCGGTGCATGGCGAAATGACGGCAACACCGCTGACCAGCCACAATGTCATCGGCATTTTGCCCGGCGCGTCGCGGCCGCAGCAAGTCGTGCTTTACGGCGCCCATTGGGACGCAAACGGCCACAATGGCCGCGACGCGACGGGCGATGCGATTCGCAACGGCGCAATCGACAATGCCACCGGTACCGCCGAACTGCTCGAAGTTGCCCGGGTCTTTGCCAGCGGGCCGCGCCCGGCACGATCGCTGGTCTTTGCCGCATGGACGGCAGAGGAAAAGGGCCTGCTCGGCGCCGACTATTTTGCCGCCCACCCGGTGCAGCCGCTGGCGCAGGTCGTGGCGGTCATCAACCTCGATCCGCATGTCGTGCTGCCGGCGGCGCGCAATATCGAACTCGTCGGCGGCGGTCGCACCGGGCTGGAGGATGATCTGCGCGCTGCGGCCGCCACGCTGGGTCTTGCACTTACCGATGAACCCGACCCCGAAGCCGGTTGGTATTTCCGGTCCGACCATTACCCCTTTGCCCGCCGCGGCGTGCCGGCACTGTCATTCCGCGCCGGGCGCGACCTTGTCGAAGGCGGCTCGGCGGCAGGATCGGCGCTGGTCAAGGCTTACAACGCCAGCCGCTATCATCAGCCGAGCGACCAGTTTAACCCTGACTGGACCTTCGCCGGGACTGCGCAGGAAGCCGGCGTCGCCTATCTGGTCGGGCGAAAGCTCGCCGATGGCAGCGACTGGCCGCTGTGGAAAACGGGCAATGAATATGCGCCGCTGCGGGCGCCAAAAGCGCCATGAAGCGCGCGCAGGCTATGGTGCGATAAGCCCCAGACATGTTCCCGGGTCGATACGGCTGCCGTCGGGCTTGCGCGCAGCCGCGCCATTGACCGCCAGCCTGCTGTCGGCCGGGTAAAAATAGACATCGAGCACACAGGCCGGGCGCACGAATTGCAAGTGGCGGGCCACGCCTTCGCTGCGATCGAGCGCGGCGGGACCGAGAAGCGCCAGAACGGCGGCCACATCGCGGCCATAGAGCCGCGCCAGCCCGGGCGAAATTGCCGCCGCAGCGACAGGGCGCGGCACCGGCGACACAGCCGGTGGTGCCGATGTGGCGCACGCCGACAAAAGGGCGAGCGCGGGAAAGGCAAGGTTACGCGCCATCGCCAACCACTTAAATGGTGAACGCATGAATGGCCAGCGGCGTGACAATGCGGATTTCGGGTTCCGGCACGGCAACAGGCGGGCGCGACCGGGCCGTGTGGGTTCGGCTGACAAGACGCTTGGCGCCTCTGGCCAAGCCGGGCAGCAACATTTAGGAGAACGCTTCGCCCGTTATTTAACAAGGTTGCTCCATGACCGCCCGTCACCATGTTCTCGCCATCGGCAATGCGCTGGTCGATGTCATCACCGCGGCGCCGCCGGAATTCCTGGCCGAACGCGGCATCGCCAAGGGCTCGATGCGGCTGATCCCCGCCGATAAAGCCGAAACGCTTTACGCCGCGATGGGCCCGGGGCGTGAAATCAGCGGCGGCTCGGCCGCCAATACCGTCGCCGGCATGGCCGCGCTCGGCGCCCGCCCGGCCTTTGTCGGCCGCGTCGCGCAGGACCAGCTTGGCAGCGTTTTCGCGCACGACATTCGCGCGGCGGGCGTCGATTTCACCACCGCGCCCTCGGCCGGCGGTGCCCCCACCGGGCGCTGCCTGATCGTCGTCACCCCCGATGGCGACCGCACGATGAACACCTTTCTCGGTGCCTGTCAGGAACTGTCCGAAGCCGATCTCGACGCCGCCAGCGTCGCCGCCGCTGAAATCCTCTACCTCGAAGGCTATCTGTGGGACCCGGCCGCGCCGCGCGCCGC
>JBMOFG010000432.1:0-2127 GCA_049314415.1 Polymorphobacter sp. | reverse complement strand
CTCGATGCCAAGCCGCCGGCCGGCACCGGCATGGCCGATCTGCCGGGCGGCAATGGTGTGGCCTTTGACTGGCGGTTGATGCTAGGTGTGCACCCGCCGTTGCCATGGGGGCTGTCGGGCGGGCTGGATGCCGGCAACGTCGGGGCGGCGTTGGCGGTGTTGCAGCCGGCGTTTGTCGATGTGTCATCGGGAACAGAGGATAGACCAGGCGTGAAGTCGATTGCCAAGATCATGGCCTTTGCCGATGCGGTGCGTGCCGCATGAATGTGTACACGCCCTCATTGCGTGCAGGTCCCGACGCCAATGGTCATTTCGGCCAGTTCGGCGGCCGTTATGTCGCCGAAACGCTGATGCCGCTTATCCTCGATCTGGAACGCGCCTATGTGGCGGCCAAGGCCGACCCGGCGTTCAAGGCGGAATTCGATTATCTGCTCACCCATTATGTCGGGCGGCCGAGCCCGTTGTATTTCGCCGAAAGCCTGACGAAGCATCTGGCCAAAGTCGCGGCTGGCGAGGGCCGGCCCGGGCAGGGCGCGAAAATCTATCTCAAGCGCGACGAGCTCAACCATACCGGCGCGCACAAGATCAATAATTGCATCGGCCAGATCCTGCTCGCCAAGCGCATGGGCAAGACCCGGATCATCGCCGAAACCGGCGCCGGCCAGCACGGCGTGGCGACGGCGACGGTGGCGGCGCGCTTCGGCCTGCCCTGCGTCATCTATATGGGCGCGCGTGATATCGAGCGCCAGGCGCCCAACGTGTTCCGCATGAAGCTGCTCGGCGCCGAAGTGCGCGCCGTCGAATCGGGATCACGCACACTTAAGGATGCGATGAACGAGGCGCTCAGGGACTGGGTGACCAACGTCCACGACACGTTCTACATCATCGGCACGGCGGCAGGCCCGCACCCCTATCCCGAACTGGTGCGCGATTTCCAGAGCGTCATCGGTATTGAAGCCCGGGCGCAGATTCTCGAAGCGGAAGGGCGGCTGCCCGATCTGCTCGTCGCCGCCATCGGCGGCGGCTCCAACGCCATCGGGCTGTTTCATCCCTTCCTGGATGATGACAGCGTCCGCATGATCGGCATCGAAGCCTCGGGCCATGGCTTATCGACCGACAAGCACGCCGCCTCGCTTGCCGGGGGCCGGCCGGGCGTGCTGCACGGCAACAAGACCATGCTGCTCCAGGACGAAGACGGCCAGATCACCGAAGCGCACAGCATTTCGGCGGGACTCGATTACCCCGGCATCGGGCCGGAGCACGCCTGGCTGCACAGCATCGGCCGCGTCGAATATCAATCGGCGACCGATGCCGAAGCGCTCGATGCCTTCAAGATGCTGTGCCTCGTCGAAGGCATCATTCCGGCGCTCGAACCCGCGCATGCGCTGGCCGCGATCAAGCGCCTTGCCCCGACGATGGCCGCCGACCAGTTGATCGTGATGAATCTATGCGGCCGCGGCGACAAGGACATCTTCACCGTCGCCGAAGCGCTGGGGGTGACGCTGTGAGCGCCCGAAGCCTGCAAGACCGTCTGTCCAGCCGCTTCGCCGCCTGTGCCGCCGAAGGGCGCGCCGCGCTGGTTACGTTCGTGACGGCCGGCGATCCCGATCTCGCCACCTCAGCCGCCGTGCTGCGCGCGCTGGTTGCCAATGGTGCCGATATCGTCGAGCTCGGCATGCCGTTCACCGATCCGATGGCCGATGGCGCGGCGATCCAGCTGGGCAATATCCGGAGTCTCGAAGGTGGGACCCGGCTGCGCGACGTGCTCGCCATGGTTGCTGACTTCCGCCGCGAGGATACGGCCACCCCGCTCATCCTGATGGGCTATTTCAACCCGATTCTGGCCTATGGCCCGGCGCGTTTTGCCGCTGATGCACTGGCCGCCGGGCTTGATGGCACCATTGTTGTCGATCTGCCGCCCGAAGAAGCCGATGAACTGGTGCCGCATCTGTCGGCGCACGGCCTGCACCTCATTCGGCTGGCGACACCGACCACTGATGCAGCGCGATTGCCGCGCGTGCTCGATGGCGCATCGGGCTTTCTCTATTATGTCGCGGTGGCCGGAGTAACAGGGGCCAATGCCGCGACCGCCACCGATGTCGCCGCCGCTGTCGCGCGGTTGAAACA
>JBMOFG010000431.1:0-2128 GCA_049314415.1 Polymorphobacter sp. | reverse complement strand
GCGACGCAGAGCATCGGCTTCGGTGCGGGGCAGGCGAGTGCGATCTGGCTGCCGCTGGTGCCGTGACGGCGGTCAGCCAGCGTTCATTGCGAGCGGAATAGTCAACGACCCCCCCGCAGCCATGGGCGACGCCTCCGCGTCAACGCGGCGGGGAGTTGACTTGCGCCTGATCTGAACGGCAACGGACAACAACACCGCCCCCGAGGGGCAACAGGAGCCAGCGGGCGCGAGATGACGGCAGACGGGGACACAGGAAAGGCTTGGCGGCTGCTTGACCGGACGGCGCTGCTGTTCCTTGGTGTTGCGGTCGGGATTGCCATCGGCCTCGCCTTCGCGCGCGATCTGCAAGCCCTTGGGGACACCAGACCACCGGCTGCAACTTCCACCGGATTGCTCCCTGAAGCCCCCGGGGCCCCTATGTCACCCGCGGTCGGCACCCCTCTCGCCATGCCGCTGACCAGCACGCAGGAATGCGCCGTGCGCTACGCACCGTCACTCACCCGCGCGCTTACCGAGGGCCGACCCATCCGTGTCGGCGTGATGGGGGACAGTTTCGGCGAGGGTATCTGGTCGGCGCTCTACAACCAGCTGCCCAAAAAGGCCGGTTTCGACGTGTTGCGCCACAGCCAGCAATCGACTGGCTTTACCCGCTATGCCAGCCTCAACCTCGAAGACCGGCTGGCTGAACAGCTCGCCGAAGGGCCGATCGACATCGCGGTGATCTCGTTCGGCGCCAATGACGTCCAGGGCGTCTATGCCAATGGCCGTGGCGCCGCGCTGCTCACTCCGGCATGGCAGGCCGAGATCGGCGCGCGCATCACCCGCTATGTCACAAGACTGCGCGAGCAGGGCGCGCAGGTTTATTGGATCGGGCTGCCGATCATGCGCGAGGCGCGCTACAATAGCGACATCGAGGGTCTCAATATCTTTTACGCCGATCTCATGGCAAAGCTCGACGTGCCATTCATCGAAACCCGCTCGCGATCGGTCGATACCGCCGGCTCCTATGCCGCCTATCTGCCCGATCCGGTTACCGGTGCACCCAAGCTGATGCGTGCCAATGATGGGGTGCACATGTCGATGGGCGGCTACAAGCGCCTCACCGCGCCGTTTGCTGCCCGGATCGTTGCCCATGTCGAGGCGGCAAGGCGAGCGGGAGCGCAGTTGCAAGCGCACGCCGTCGCGGCGGCGGCGATACACCGGCCCGTCGCGGCGGTGTCCTGATGGGGCCAGCGCTGATCGGCCTGCTGGCGGCGAGCGGCGGCGTTTCGCTGCTCTGCACCGCGGGCCTGTGCCAGCCGCAGGCGCTGGCCGGCTTTGCCGCGCAGCTTGCCAATCCGCCCACGAAAGGCCCGCTGCACATCCTGCAACTGGGCGACAGCCACACCGCCGGCGATGCCATCACCGGTGCCTGGCGCGAAAACTGGCAGGCTCAGATAGGCAATGGCGGGCGCGGCATGCTGCCCCCTGGCCGCCCTTACAAGGGCTTTCGGGCCCGCGGGCTGACAATCGATACCTCGCCGGGCTGGACGCTGAAGGGCATTTTCGGCGCGGTATCGGCCGAGCCGCGCCCGCCGATCGGCCTGTCTGGCTATACGCTGGTCAGCAATACCGCCGGCGCAACGCTTGCCATGGCCGCTGATGCCGGCAACGAGTTCGACACGCTGCTACTCTGCGCCGTCGCCGGGCCGAATGGCGGCCAGATCGGCGTAATCATCGGCACCGCCAGCCGCACCATCGATCTTGCTGCCGATACCGACACGCCGCGCTGCGAGCGCTTCGAGGCGTCGGAACGCGCTGCCACCGCACAGCTGCTGGTGATGAACGGCCAGGCGCGCATCACCTCTTGGGGGGTCGAGCGGCGTGGCAGCGGCATCATGCTGTCCAATCTGGGCGTGCCCGGCGCGCAGCTGCAGCACCTGGCACGCGCCGATGATGCCGTGATTGCCGCGGAATTGCAGGCGTGGCGCCCTGATCTCATCGTTATCGCCTTTGGCACCAACGAAGGATTTGCGCCGCGCGTCGATGGCAGCAGCGTCGCCGCGATGCTGCGCCAGCAGGTCGAACGCTTGTGCCGGCTCGGCGGGGCGGTGCCGATGCTGGTCGTCGGCGCGCCCGACGCGCTCAG
>JBMOFG010000430.1:0-2137 GCA_049314415.1 Polymorphobacter sp. | reverse complement strand
AGCAGGGCATCATCGATGACAATGCCCTTCTTGACACCCGTGGGGGCTGCGGCCGCAGTCTGGCCGATCAGACGATCCCGCACGCGCGAATAGGTCGCGCGATTAAGAATGGCGCGTTCATCGGCGGCATCTTTTTCGAGACGCTCGATTTCCTCGCGCTCGATCTGCAGGGCACGTTCATCCTTGTCGATGCCATGGCGATTGAAGACGCGGACTTCCACAACCGTCCCGGCAACACCCGGCGGCAGCTTGAGCGACGTATCGCGCACGTCCGACGCTTTTTCACCGAAAATGGCGCGCAGGAGCTTTTCTTCCGGCGTCATTGGCGATTCACCCTTGGGGGTGATCTTACCGACAAGGATGTCACCCGGCTCCACTTCGGCGCCGATATAGACGATGCCGGCTTCGTCGAGGTTGCGCAGGGCTTCCTCGCCCACGTTGGGGATGTCGCGGGTAATGTCCTCGGGACCGAGCTTGGTATCGCGGGCCATGACTTCGAATTCTTCGATGTGGATCGAGGTGAAGACGTCTTCCTTGACGATCTTCTCGTTGATCAGGATCGAATCTTCGTAATTATAGCCATTCCACGGCATGAACGCGACGAGGGCATTACGGCCCAGCGCCAGTTCGCCGTCCTCGGTCGACGGGCCATCGGCGATGATGTCGCCCTTCGAGACCAGGTCACCGACTTTCACCAGCGGGCGCTGGTTGATGCAGGTGTTCTGGTTCGAGCGCTGGAACTTCATCAGCGTATAGATATCGACACCCGATTTGCCCGGCTCGACTTCGTCGGTGGCACGGATGACGATACGCGTTGCGTCGACCTGATCGATAATGCCCGAACGGCGGGCACCGATTGCGGCACCCGAATCGCGCGCTACGGTACCTTCCATACCGGTGCCGACGAACGGGGCTTCAGCCTTGACCAGCGGCACCGCCTGGCGCTGCATGTTCGAACCCATCAGCGCGCGGTTGGCGTCATCATTTTCGAGGAACGGGATCAGCGAAGCCGCGACCGACACCAGCTGCTTGGGGCTGACATCCATCAGTGTGATCTGGTTCTTGGGCGCCATCAGGAATTCACCGGCTTCGCGTGCCGATATCAGGTCCTCGGTGAAGCTGCGATCGGCGTTCGTATCGGCATTAGCCTGGGCGATCGTGTGCTTGGCTTCCTCCATTGCCGACAAATAGACGACATCATCGGTCAGCTTGTTGTCGATGACCTTGCGGTAAGGCGTTTCGATAAAACCATATTTGTTAACGCGGCTGAAAGTAGCCAGCGAGTTGATCAGGCCGATGTTAGGGCCTTCCGGCGTCTCGATGGGGCAGATGCGGCCATAGTGCGTCGGGTGAACGTCGCGGACTTCGAAGCCGGCACGCTCACGCGTAAGACCGCCGGGGCCGAGGGCCGAAACGCGACGCTTATGGGTGACTTCCGACAGCGGATTGGTCTGATCCATGAACTGCGACAGCTGCGAGGAGCCGAAGAATTCACGCACAGCAGCGACCGCCGGCTTGGCGTTGATCAGGTCGTTGGGCATGACCGTGTCGATATCGACCGACGACATGCGCTCCTTGACCGCGCGCTCCATGCGCAGCAGCCCGACGCGATACTGGTTTTCCAGAAGTTCGCCGACCGACCGGACACGGCGGTTGCCGAGGTTGTCGATGTCGTCGATTTCGCCCTTGCCGTCCTTGAGGTTCACCAGCGTCTTGATGACTTCCAGGATGTCCTCGCGGCGCAGCACCGTCATGTCATCGGCGACATCAAGGTCGAGACGCATGTTCATCTTTACGCGGCCGACAGCCGACAGATCATAGCGGTCGGCGTCGAAGAACAGGCCATAGAACATGGCTTCGGCGGTTTCGCGGGTCGGCGGCTCGCCGGGGCGCATGACGCGATAGATTTCAGACAGCGCATGGTCGCGCTCTTCGACCTTGTCGGCCATCAGTGTATTGCGGATCCACGGCCCGACCGAGACATGATCGATGTCGAGCAGTTCGATCGACGACTGGCCCGACTTGTCAATCTTGTCGAGGTTCTCGGCGGTCAGTTCGTCACCGGCTTCAATGTAGATTTCACCGGTGGCTTCGTTGATCAGATCGAACGCCGAATAACGGCCGAAGATTTCCTCGG
>JBMOFG010000429.1:0-2152 GCA_049314415.1 Polymorphobacter sp. | reverse complement strand
GCGAAGCCGTGCGGTTGATCGATTCGGCAGCAGCCCCGGCCTACGCCCGACTGCTTGCCTTCATGCAGCAGGACTATGTTCCCGGCAGCCGCACGACCATCGCCGCTTATGACCTGCCCGATGGCAAGGCTTTCTACCGGGACCAGATCCGCGAATATACCACGCTCGATCTGACGCCCGAGGCGATCCATGCGCTCGGCCTCAAGGAAGTGGCGCGGATCGATGCCGATATGAAGGCGACGATCGCACAGACGGGCTTCAAGGGGACTTTCCCCGAATTCCTCGCCTTTTTGCGCAGCGACCCGCAGTTTTATGCGCGCAGCCCCAGGGAATTGCTGGGAGCCGCCGCTTATGCAGCCAAGCGCATGGACGGCAAGCTCAAAGATGTTTTCACCACGCTGCCGCGCTTCCGCTTCACGATCCTGCCGGTGCCCGATGCGATCGCGCCGATCTATACCTCCGGGCGGGGCGGGCTGACGGCATGCCTGTTCAATACCTATGACCTGAAATCGCGACCGCTCTACAATCTGACGGCGCTGGTGCTGCACGAATGCGTGCCAGGCCATAGTCATCAGGGCGCAATGGCGCTCGAAGCCCCCGATCGCCCGGCGTTCCGGCGCGAAACCTATTTCTCGGGCTATGGCGAGGGCTGGGGTCTCTACACCGAATGGCTTGGCACCAAATTGGGCATGTACGAGACGCCGTACGAGGAATTCGGCCGCGAGACCTTCGAGATGTGGCGCGCGGTGCGCCTCGTCATCGACACGGGCATGCATGCGAAAGGCTGGAGCCGCCAACGGGCGATCGACTATCTCGCCGGGCATACCGCGCTGGCGCAGCTCGATGTCGAGAATGAAGTCGACCGCTATATCAGCTGGCCGGGGCAAGCGCTGGCCTACAAGCTCGGCGAGTTGAAGATCCGCGAGTTGCGGGCACTAGCGGAGACCGAACTGGGACCAAAGTTCGACCAGCGGCCGTTCCATGACAAGCTGCTGTCGCTGGGATCGGTACCGCTGCCGGCGCTGGACAGCGAAATGCGCGCCTGGATCACCGCGGAGAAGGCGAAGGGTTGAGGGGTTGCAGGGTGCCCGGCGCCTGGCAGCGTTTAGGGTATCCCGGTCACCTTGTGGGTTTGCAGACTCAGCCGCCAGCGTGGGTGTTCGAGGCAGTAGCTGATCGCTGCGGCGGTATTGGCGGCGCGGTCGGGGCCATCCATCGGTTGCAGAAAAAAATTCTCAAAGGCAAGGTCTTCGAAGCGTTCGGGCATGGCCTGCGGCTGCGGGAAGACCAGCTTCAGTTCATTCCCGGCGGTCAACGCCAGTGCCGCTGTTGCCTTGGGGCTGACGCAAATCCAGTCGAGCCCGGCGGGTGCTGCCTGCGTACCGTTGGTTTCCACCGCGATACGAAAGCCATGGGCGTGCAGCGCCTCGATCAGCGGCGCATCAAGTTGCAACAAGGGTTCGCCGCCCGTGCAGATGATCAGGCGATGGTCTGGCGGCGTGCCCCAACAGGCCGCCGCCGCAGCGGCGAGCGCCTGGGCGCTGTTGAACTTGCCGCCGCCGTTCCCGTCGGTGCCAATAAAATCGGTATCGCAGAAGGTGCAGACGGCACTGGCACGATCCTGTTCGCGGCCGCTCCACAGGTTGCAGCCGGCAAAGCGCAGGAATACGGCGCGGCAGCCAGTCTGCGCGCCTTCACCCTGAAGGGTGAGGAACAATTCTTTTACGGCGTAGGTCATCGTGATGCGATAGCGGGTTAAGCGACCCAGCGAAACTCCTGGCGAAAGAGCTGCCAGTGGCTGTTGCGCAGCGGTTACAGCGCCGGGTCAGCGACCCCGACTGCGTCAAAGCCCTTGGCACGCAGGCGGCAGCTGTCGCATTCGCCGCACGGCCGCCCGGCCGGCGTCGGATCGTAGCAGCTCCAGGTGAGGTCCAGCGGCGCGCCCACATTGGTGGCGGTGCGGACGATATCGGCCTTGGTCATCGCCGCCAACGGGGTGTGGACGCGGAACCTGCCGCCCTCGACTCCGGCCTTGGTGGCGGTGTTGGCCATGGCTTCGAAGGCTGCAATGAATTCCGGGCGGCAATCGGGATAGCCCGAATAATCGAGCGCATTGACTCCGATGAACAGGTCGCGCGCGCCGGCGGCTTCG
>JBMOFG010000428.1:0-2174 GCA_049314415.1 Polymorphobacter sp. | reverse complement strand
GCGTCGAACCAAATACTTTTGATCCCGGGCGTCCACCACATCGAAACCTCGATCGCTGTGAAGACGCTGAAATATAACCCGCGCATCGTGCGGATAACCGATGCGGACCACAGCCCGGATATCGACTGAAGCGTTGTCGCTGCGCTGCTCAGGAGCCGGGATCCCCGGTCTGTGCCCTTGCGGCAATCGCCCCGCCGCGCGGCAGCAGGCCAAGCAGCCGGTACGATGGATCGTCCGCCCCGGCACGGCCAATCAGGGACCCCGCGACCATTTCATGGTCGAGCGTGATGATCGACGGGTCCCACGCATGCGCCCAGTCGGCGACAATGGTGCGGCGGCTGAATTTCCAGGCGCCATCGCGGCATTCATAGCCATCGAGGTAGCGGCCGCTCACCAGCACATCGAAGGCAGCGCCGCTCCGTTGTACGCGGTGCATGCCAAGGACATAGACTTCGCCTTCGGCGCGCTCGCCGGTGATGACGATATTGTGGTTGGTAACATGGTGCTGGAGGATGTCGATCGGCGCCTGAATTTCGGGCAGGCGGTCAATGAATTCAACAGCGAGGCCGTGGAAGAACGCGCCATGATCCTCGACCGCGTCGGGATGGTAGAGCGAGCGCATCAGCGCCTGGTCTTTGCGGTCGGCGGCGCGGGCATAGGTCAGGACGAGATCGCGAATGGCCTCTTTGGCGATCAGTGTGGCGAGGCGGGGGTCCATCATGGCTCCATCGGCAGGACGTTGGCATTTCGCGTAGTTTCTGCAATCTAGGTTTACGCATTTCGATGCAGAATGCCATTATAATAGCGAAAATTGTGGCTTGTGCCTTGCCAAGGCCGCGGGTGCAGCGTTATCCTTGCCCGACTTGGACCAAGCGGGAATCATGCCATGGCGACTTCGGCAGACTATGGATTGGGGGAGTTCGCCTTCCCGCGCGGCTGGTTCATGGTCGCGACCTCCGGCGAGGTGAACGACAAGGCGCTGGCCGTGCGCTATTTCGGCCAGGACATGGTACTGTATCGTGGCCAAAGCGGCCGGGTATTCCTCGTCGAAGCCTATTGCCCGCACATGGGTACACATCTGGCCAAGAACACCACGTCGTACATCGTGCGCGACAAGGAACATATTGAAGGCGACAATATCCGCTGCCCCTATCATGGCTGGCGTTTCGGCCCCGACGGCCGCTGCAACGACATTCCCTATTCGCCGGCGCCGATTCCCAAGGCGGCCTGCCTGAAGACCTGGACGATCAAGGAACGCGCCGGCTGCGTCTGGGCCTGGCATGATTCCGAAGGTGGCGAGCCCGATTACGACGTGCCGCCGTTCGAGAATTGGGACAACCCGCAATGGGTGCAGTGGCAGATCGACCAGCTTGGCGAACTCGCCTGCCACCCGCAGGAAATCGTCGACAACATGACCGACAAGGCACACCTTGATCCGGTGCATGGCAGCCGTAACATGGTGTCGTTTGAAAATGTCTTCGATGGTCATGTCGTGCGGCAGTTGCTGGCAAGCGGCCATCGCACCCTGACCACCAGCGACGGGCCGATGACCAACGACACCTGGTATACCGGCCCCGGCATCCTGCAATCATCGATGGAGGGGGAATATCCCTCGCTGATCCTGATCTGTCACACGCCGGTCGATGATGGCGTCGTCAAGGTCTGGCACGGGCTGCTCGTCAGATCGCCCAACGCCGTTGCAACGCCCGACGATATCGCGGTCGCCCGCGCTTACCAGCAATCGAGCCTTGAAGCCTTTTCACAGGATTTCGAAATCTGGGCGCACAAGCGCGCCTGTGTGAACCCGATGATTGTCAAAGGCGACGGGCCGTTCGCCAAGCTACGCATCTGGTACAAGCAATTTTACAATCCACGCGCCCGTGCCCAGGAATTTCAGTTGCGCGTCAACGGTCATGTCGAAACGCAGGGCACGACAAGTGCACCGTGGCCGAGTGTCGCCTGATCGCTGGCGATGAGCGGTATCGGCAGGGTAGCTGTGGCTTTGATGCAACCATGCAATTTTTGCCGACCCAGCTTCGCAAAAGGCGCTTGCTCGTGGCGCAATCATGAAATATGCGCATTTTTGTGATGATCGACTTGCGTTTTTTGATTGGATCAACGCAAGCGGGCTAGTTGGAAAGGCCGAATACGGATCATAGAATCCGGGCGGCGGT
>JBMOFG010000427.1:0-2181 GCA_049314415.1 Polymorphobacter sp. | reverse complement strand
CGAGCAATTCCTCGACGCTGGGCATTTTAGACCGGTGCATGCGCACCAGCGCTGCGGCGATATCCTGAGGGGACCGTTCGGCGAGCAGGCGTTCGGCGAGCGCGCGATCCTCGTCATCGATTTCCGTCGGCACTTCCATCAGCGCGGCGAGCAAGCGCTCATGATCGTTGCGGCGAATATCGGCGGGGCCGGGCACCGGCAGCCATTCGGCGTTGATCTTGGCACCGCGCAGCATGGCATCGACCCGGCGGCGGGCAGGATAGGGCACGATCAGCACGGCGGTGCCCTTCTTGCCGGCACGCCCGGTGCGGCCCGAACGGTGCTGCAGTATCTCCGCATCGCGCGGCAGTTCGACATGGACGACCAGTGACAGATTGGGCAGATCGATCCCGCGGCTGGCAACATCGGTGGCGACGCAGATGCGCGCGCGGCGATCCCTGAGGGCCTGCAACGCCTGATTGCGCTCGCTTTGCGAATGTTCGCCCGATAGCGCCACGGCATCGAAGCCGCGCTCGATCAGGCTGGCATGAAGGTGGCGGACATTGTCCCGCGTCGCGCAGAACAGCATCGCCGTCGGCGCTTCGTGGAAGCGCAACAGGTTGACGACGGCATTTTCGATATCGGCGGGCGCGACAGTCACCGCCTGATAGGCGATGTCGCCATGGCCGCGGTCTTCGCCCACCGTCGAGATGCGCAGCGCGTCGCGCTGGTAGCGCCTGGCCAGCGCCACGATCGGCTTGGGGATGGTTGCCGAAAACATGAAGGTGCGCCGCGCTTCGGGAGTCGCATCGAGGATTTGCTCAAGGTCCTCGCGGAAGCCCATGTCGAGCATTTCATCGGCTTCATCGAGGATGGCCACCTTGATGCTGCCCAGTTGCAACGCGCCGCGTTCGAGGTGATCGCGCAGCCGCCCCGGCGTGCCGACGACGATATGCGCGCCTTGGCCGAGCAGCTTGCGCTCCTTGGAAGCATCCATGCCGCCGACACAGGTGGCGATACGCGCGCCGGTCTTGCCATACAGCCAGATAAGCTCGCGGCTGACCTGGAGCGCCAGTTCGCGAGTCGGCGCAATGACCAGCGCCAACGGCGCGCCGGCGCGGTCGGCGCGGCCTTCGTCATTGAGCAACTGCGCCGCCATGGCGACACCAAAGGCGACGGTTTTGCCCGATCCGGTCTGTGCGGAGACCAGCAGGTCACGCCCTGTGGCTTCGGGCTGGAGGACGGCGGCCTGGACCGGGGTCGGCGCGGCATAGCCGCGGGAGGAAAGCGCTTCGGCGAGAAGCGGCGGCAGAGTTTCAAAGGACATGCGCCCCCTTGCCCTAGTTCGCCGCAAAACGCCATGTTTATGCTGCGAATGCGAAACAACGCCGGTTGAGCTTTGCCCAACCGACGCCGTTCAATCGCATTTTTGCCGCAAATCAGGGTGCAGGCGCGGGCGCCTTGGTGGAATTGGCAAGGCGTTCGAACTGTGCTGCGCAACCGGTTTCGAGCAGCGCTGCGCCAAGCTCGTCGATCGCCGTTGGCGCCTTGGCGAGCAGCTTGATGGTGAGCATCGTCGGTGTGCCGGTGCCGTTGGCCACCCGGAAGGCGCCGTCACTGCCGGCGACAGCGGCCGGCCAGTTGGCGATGGCCTGGCCGGCGACAAAGGGCAGTGCTGCCGATTTGCCATCGGCGACCCGGGTGATCGTCATGCTGCCTGCGGCCATCGGCTCGGCGCGCCATACCGACAGCTTGTTGGCATCGACGGCGCAGACGGTGCCGCCGGCGGCAGCGTCGATCGCCCAGATCCCGGGCGGTACCGGCTTGCCGGGCATTTCACCACCCGAGCCGCGCACCGCCCCGATACGGGCGCGGCGTTCGCTTTTTTGGGTGAGCAGTTCGGCAAAGGCATTCGGTGCCGCGGCCGAGGCGCTCGCCTGGTCGAAACGGAAACTGCCCGGGCCGGTGAAACTGCGCGTGCCCTTGGCATCGAGCACGGTCAGCGTGTCGCCCGGTTTGAGTATCAGCGTCGCGGTTTCGGACAGCTTCTGCCCGGGTTTGTAGGTCACCGACGAGGGGCCGACCGCGCGCACGACCATCGGCACGGCCTGCGCCGGGGCGGGCAGCACGGCGAGGACGGCGCCGGCGATGCTAGGGTCAGGACCCATTGATCTGCTCGGCGTGATCTGATTCAAGCTCTGC
>JBMOFG010000426.1:0-2184 GCA_049314415.1 Polymorphobacter sp. | reverse complement strand
CTGACGAAATAAACGATCAACAGGATGCACACCGCTGGCAAGGCCGCACGACGCACGTAATTCTTTAGGGCTGCCTGATAGTTCATAGGGCACAAATAGCGCCCATGCGCCACCACCGCAACCGCCGCCCGCGCGATCGCGCGATCGTGCCGCGTTCGGGCACAATTGCGCCTTGCTCAAATCCCATGTTCCCTTGCCGCGCGGCCCTGCTATGAACATGCCATCAAATGCAATCCGCTGGAGACTGTCACATGGCCGCCATCAACGCCGTCGTCGATTTGGGCAAGGATGGCGACATTGCCGTCGTCACCATCAATTCGCCCCCCGTCAACGCCCTGTCGGCCGATGTCCGCGACGGGCTTGACGGTGCCTTCAAGGCGATTGCCCGCGATATGTCGGTCAAGGCGGTCGTGCTGGTCTGCGCCGGACGCACCTTTATCGCCGGCGCCGATATCTCGGAATTTGGCAAGGCCCCGCGCGGCGCCTCGCTTCATGCTGTCCAGGATGCGATGGAATCGGCCGCCGTACCGGTCGTTGCCGCTATCCACGGTACGGCGCTGGGCGGCGGGCTCGAAGTGGCGCTGTGCGCGCATTATCGCGTTGCCGATGCGCGCGCCAAGCTCGGTCTTCCCGAAGTCAAACTCGGCCTGCTGCCCGGTGCCGGTGGCACCCAGCGGCTGCCGCGCATCGTCGGTGCCGCCAAGGCGGTCGAGATGGTGACCAGCGGCACGCCGATGGCGGCCAAGGCCGCGCTCGCCGCCGGGCTGGTCGATGAAATCGTCGAGGGTGACCTGACCGCCGGCGCCATCGCCTTTGCCCGCAAGATCGTAGCCGACAGCCGCCCGCTCAAGAAGGTACGCGATGACAGCTCGCGGCTCGGCGGCGATGCCGCATCGCTGGCTCCCATGTTCGCCGATTTCCGCAAGGCCAATGCGAAGAAGTTCGCCGGCTTCGAAGCCCCCGAAGCCAATATCAAATGCATCGAAGCCGCGGTCGCCCTGCCGTTCGAAGACGGCATCAAGGTCGAACGCAGCGAGTTCATGCAGCTGATGGGCGGGCTGCAGTCTGCTGCGCAGCGCCATGTGTTTTTCGCCGAACGCCAGGCCGCCAAGATAGACGGCCTGCCCGCCGATGTGCAGCCGCTGCCGGTCAAATCGGTCGGCATCATCGGTGCCGGCACGATGGGCGGCGGCATCGCCATGAACTTCCTGACCGTCGGCATCCCGGTGACGATTGTCGAAACCAAGCAGGAAGCGCTCGACCGCGGCGTTGCCGTCATCCGCCGCAACTACGAGAACAGCGCCAGGAAGGGCCGTTTCTCGATGGAGGAAGTCGAAGCGCGCATGGGCCGGCTGACCCCGACGCTGGCGCTCGAAGACCTGAAGGACGCCGACCTGATCATCGAGGCGGTGTTCGAAAATATGGACATCAAGAAGCAGATTTTCGGACGCCTCGACAGCATCGCCAAGCCCGGCGCGATTCTCGCGTCGAATACGTCCTATCTCAATGTCGATGAGATTGCTGCGAGCACGACCCGACCCGAAAGCGTTGTCGGCATGCACTTCTTCTCGCCGGCCAACGTTATGCGGCTGCTCGAAGTCGTCAACGGCGCGAAAACATCAAAGCAGGTGCTCGCCACCGCGATGGCGGTCGGCAAGGCAATCGGCAAGATTGGCGTGGTTTCGGGCGTCTGCCATGGCTTCATCGGCAACCGCATGCTCGGCGCCCGCCAGGAACAGGCCAACAAGCTGATCCTCGAAGGTGCGCGTCCGGCCGATGTCGACCGGGTGCTGACCGATTTCGGCTTCCCGATGGGGCCGTTTCAGATGAGCGACCTTGCCGGGCTCGATATCGGCTGGTCGGCAGAAACGTCAAAGGGTGTCTCCGTCCGCGATCGCCTCTGCGAAGCCGGCTTGCGCGGACAGAAGAATGGCAAGGGCTTTTACGATTATGACGAGGCGCGCAACCGCACGCCGTCGCCGGTCGCCGAACAGATTATTCTCGATTATGCCGCCGAAAAGGGCATCAACCGCCGCGACATTTCGGATGAGGAGATCCTTGAACGCTGCCTCTATCCGATGGTCAATGAAGGCGCGAAGATCCTTGATGAAGGCATGGCGCAGCGGGCGAGCGACATCGATATCGTGTGGATCAACGGCTATGGCTGGCCGGTGTATCGCGGCG
>JBMOFG010000425.1:0-2192 GCA_049314415.1 Polymorphobacter sp. | reverse complement strand
GTTTCGACGGGGGTCAGGATCGAGCTTGTCGGCTTCAAGGCCATGCGCACCACGATCGGCTGCCCGGTCGAAATGCCCCCGGCGGTACCGCCGGCATGGTTGGCGAGAAACTCAGGACCTGCATCGCCAGGCCGCATGCGGTCGGCATTGTCTTCGCCACGAAGACGCGCAGCGGCAAACCCGTCACCGATTTCGACGCCCTTGACGGCATTGATGCCCATGCAGGCGTGCGCCAGTTGGCTGTCGAGTTTCTGGTAAAGCGGTGAGCCCCAGCCGGCCGGGACGCCGGCGGCGGTGCATTCGACAATGGCGCCGAGCGACGAGCCGGCTTTGCGGGCGGCATCGAGCGCAATTTCCCACTGCTTTGCCGTCTCTGCATCGGGGCAGAAGAACGGGTTGCGGTCGATCTCACAATCGTCGAAGCGGGCTGGGTCGATAGCAATACCGCCGAGTTCGACCAGATAGGCCCGAATGCGGACCTGCGGAATGACCAGCCGCGCGATGGCCCCGGCGGCGACGCGGGAGGCGGTTTCGCGGGCACTCGACCGGCCGCCGCCGCGCGGGTCGCGATGACCATATTTGGCGTCATAGGCATAATCGGCATGGCCGGGGCGATAGGCCTTGCCGACTTCGCTGTAATCCTTGGAACGCTGGTCGACATTTTCGATCATCAGGTTGATCGGCGTGCCAGTAGTCAGGCCGTCGTGGACGCCCGACAGGATGCGCACTTGGTCGGGCTCCTGTCGCTGCGTGGTGAAGCGCGAGGTGCCGGGGCGGCGCTTGTCGAGCCAAGGCTGGATATCCGCTTGCGACAGCGCCAGCCCGGGAGGGCAGCCGTCGACGACCGCACCAATAGCGGGGCCGTGCGATTCGCCCCAGGTCGTGAAGCGGAACAGATGGCCGAAGCTGTTGTGGCTCACGCCACGCTCATGTCCGGCGCGTCTTCGGCCTTCATGCCGATGACATTATAGCCCGCATCGACGTGATGGATTTCACCCGTCACGCCCGACGACAGATCGCTGACCAGATAAAGCCCGGCGCCGCCGACATCCTCGATCGTCACATTGCGACGTAGGGGCGCATTATACTCGTTCCACTTGAGGATGTAGCGGAAATCGCCGATGCCACTCGCCGCCAGCGTCTTGATCGGGCCGGCGGAGATCGCGTTGACGCGCACCTTTTGCGGCCCAAGATCCATCGCCAGATATTTGACGCTGGCTTCCAGCGCCGATTTGGCGACGCCCATTACATTGTAATGCGGGATGACCTTTTCGGCGCCATAATAGCTGAGCGTCAGCAGCGAGCCGCCGTCGGGCATCATCGGCAGGGCGCGCTGGGCGATGGCAGTGAAGCTGTAGACGCTGACGTTCATGGTCAGCAGGAAATTATCCAGCGACGTATCGACATAGCGACCGCGCAGTTCATTCTTGTCGGAAAAGCCAATGGCGTGGACGAGAAAATCGATTGTCCCCCAATCGGCCTGCAGCGCTTCGAACATCGCATCGATGCTGGCCATTTCCGTGACGTCGCATTCGTACAGCCGGGCGACGCCAAGCGATTCCGCCAGCGGCCGAACGCGTTTTTCCAGTGCCTCGCCCTGATAGGAAAAGGCGATTTCACCACCTTGCGCGGCGATTGCCTTGGCAATGCCCCAGGCGAGGCTGCGGTCATTGGCGACGCCCATTATCAGGCCGCGCTTGCCACTCATCAATCCGGCCATGTTTCTCCAGCCATTCTCATGTTGTTGTCCCGGTCTTTAGCCGCCTTTGCTGCTGCTTGGCGAGGGCTGCATTTAACTGTGCCCCCATGACGACGCCCAGCCCGACGATATAAAAATACAAAAGTGCGACGATCACCCCGGCGAGCGAGCCATATGTCAGGGTGTAGCTGGCAAATTGCGCCAGCACGCGGGGCATGCCCATGGTCGTGCCTACCCACATCACCGCGGTTATCAGCGCACCGGGCCAGACCGGGCAGCCGAGTTGCCGATAGCGCCGCGGCGTCAGCGCAAAAAAGATGAGGTAAAGCGCGCCGAACAGCGCCGCGCCGGGCAGGAACCGCCCAAGCGCCAATTGCGCCATCGCGGCATCGGCAGCAGAGGGCATCAAACGCGTGATGAATTCTTCGGTCCCGGTCAGCACCACCTGCGCCGCAAAGGCCAGCAGCATCAGCAGCACCGCCGCAAAGACCAG
>JBMOFG010000424.1:0-2195 GCA_049314415.1 Polymorphobacter sp. | reverse complement strand
GCCATCGCGATATTACCCGCCCGAATCGACGAGATAGATTTCGTCGACCTTGATTGGCAGGCTGCTCGCCTCGCTGACCCGGTAATGCGGGCTGGCACCATTGGGGCCGGCCGCCGAGATCGTATCGAAGCTCAGGTCCTCGAGCATATTAGTGGCTTCGCGAAACTGCTGGAGCCGCGCCGCCGCGGTCATTTCGGTCAGCCCGCCCTTCGGCGCTTCGGCGTCGAACCAGTGCAGGAAACGCGTCAGCGCAGCGCCGTCGCGGCGGTGGGCATCAATGGTGCCGGCGATCTCGACCACGTTCTTGATTGCCTTGGGCAACAGGCACGGGTCACGCGCTTCGACCACCGTGGCACCGCCATCGGCAAGCCCGGCGAAGATCGCCGCGACCGCGCTCGCCGGATCGACGATGACGGTCTTGCCGGCAAAGCAGCCCAGCGCGGCGGCGAAATCGGCACTCGGTCGGGTCCGCACCGCGTCGCTGAGATGTGTGCTCACTTCGTGGGTGAGTTTTTCGGGCGCGATGTACAGATCGACGCTGGCATCGGCATGGAGAATCGCAAAGGCCAGCGCGACGGGCGTGCGGTTGACATCGGCACCGCGCACATTGAGCAGCCAGGCGATCGAATCCAGCGCCGAAATCACCACCGCATCGGCGCCGCGCGCATTGAGCCAGGCGGCGACATCGGCGCGCTTGTCGGCAGCGCTGCGCCCGGCATGGCCGTCGGGCTGGACCTTCAACGGCGCCGCGCTCGGCGCCGGGCGGTCACGCCAGATCGCATCGATCGGGTTGTTCGCCACCGCCACCAGCTGCGCGCCGCGCGCCGCCAGCAGCCGGTCGGTCGCCACCACCCAGCCACGGGTGTGCAGCCAGGCGTCGTAACCGATGCGGTCCCCCGCTGCGGCATGATCGGCCAGCCATTGCGCCGCGCTGGTCTGCGGCACGTCCTGATAGTCGAACAGGTCGCCGGGCACCTGCTGCCGCACCTGCAGCGTGTAGCGGCCATCGGTAAAGATCGCCGCCTTGCCGCCAATCACCGCCGCCGACCCGGCCGAGCCGCCAAAGCCGGTCAACCATTCGAGCCTTTGGGCATAGCTACCGACATATTCGCTCATATGCTCATCGGTGAGCGGCACGACAAAACCGGTCAGCCGGTCCCGCGACAGTTGCGCCTTGAGCGCCGTCAGGCGATCCTTGATGGTGGACATGGTGTGTTCCTGCTCTAATGATATGCCCCAACATAGGCGCGGCACCAATCGCGCGCCAGCATCCACAGGAGCGACCAAATGCATCGGCCTCGTATCGCGAAGCTGTCGGTCAGTCTGCTCGCCCTGCTGACCCCCCTCCTCCCCCTTCGGAAGCCCGCATGATCCCCGATCCCCGCCTGCCGCCCCCTGTCGCCGCCGTCCGTCCGCACAGCAAGGTCTGGCACGGTGAAACCCTCACCGACCCCTATTTCTGGCTGAAGGACCAGAACTATCCGGTCGTCGATGACCCCGAAGTGCTCGCCTATGTGAAAGCCGAGAACGCCTATTTCGAAGCGCATATGGCACCGGTCGCGCCACTCACCGACGCGATTTTCGAGGAACTGAAGGGCCGGGTGAAGCAGGACGACGCCAGCGTGCCGGTCAAGGATGGCGCTTTCGAATATTGGTGGCGGTTTGATGCCGGCGCACAATATCGTACCTGGCTGCGTCGGCCTGTGGGCGGCGGTGCCGAACAGGTGATCCTGAGCGAACCCGCGCTGGCGCAGGGTCATGATTATTTCCGCCTCGCCGGCTCGAGCCTCAGTCCCGATGGCAGGCTGCTCGCCTATGCCGTCGACACCAAGGGCGCCGAACGTTTCGTGCTGCGCGTCCGCGATCTTGCCACCGGCAAGGATATCGCGACGGTTGCCGAAAACAGCATCGGCGTGCCGGTCTGGGCCGCCGATTCGCAGGCGCTGGCATGGAACGAAGTAAACGAGAATTGGCGCAGCTTCCGAGTTCGCCTGCACCGGCTGGGCAGTACGGCGCCCGATGTGGTGCTGTATGAGGAAACCGCCGACAAGGGTTTCAACGTCGGGGTGCAGCGCAGTCAGGACCGACGCTGGTTTATCCTTGCCGCCGGCGACAATGTGACGAGCGAAGTGCGGCTGGTGCCGACCGCCGACCCGGCGGCGGCGCCAGTGCTGGTCCGCGCCCGAAAGGCCGGC
>JBMOFG010000423.1:0-2205 GCA_049314415.1 Polymorphobacter sp. | reverse complement strand
TGCGACGGCTGTGGGGTTGCGATGGCTTAGCATAGGGCGCTTGTAAAGGGCGTTGGTTGCAGGTTTGCAACTGGCGGACCACCTCGGTCAGAGTCATGCATTTGTCGAGCATTGCGCCGGTCAACCTCTCTTGGCCGATCGTCTGATGCGACGGCTGTGGGGTTGCGATGGCTTAGCATAGGGCGCTTGTAAAGGGCGTTGATTGCAGGTTTGCGCATATTTTTCCGGGTTTCGTTACGATTTTCGACGATGGGTCTTTACCGCCGGGATTTATCGAATTAGCTTCGGAAAATGCCTGCCGGAGTCGCCAGCACCGTCGCCATTGCCTCGCGGGCCATCGCCCCGCGTGCCATCGCCCCGCGTGCGATCCCTGCGCGTCCCGGGCGGCCGCGGCTGTTGACGCTCGACCAGGTGCTCGATGGCGCGTTGGCGATCGGGCTTGATCGCTTCAACATGGGTGTCCTCGCCGAACATCTCGGTGTCGGGGTGGCGACGCTGTATCAATATGTGTCGGGGCGCGACGCGCTGGTGCGGCTGGCGGTCAGCCGGCAGGTGGCACGGCTGCCCCTGCCGCGCGATACCGGCCAGCCCTGGGCCGATTATGTCCGCGAATATGCGCTGGCGTTGCAGGAGGCGCTGGTTTCCGAACCGCGGGCGATCGCGCAATTTGCCGAAGGCGGCTTCGGCTTTGAAACCGAAGTCGAAATGGTCGACGGTTTTCTGGCGGTGATGGTGGCGCGCGGCTTTGCGCTGGCCGACGCGGTGCGCATCGTCCGGCATACCGGCTTCATCGCCTTTGGCGCGGCGGTGGCGGTGGCGCGGGAGCGCGCCAATGCCGCCAAAGGGCAAAAGACCAGCGCCGCCGTGGCGCGGGCGATCGCCCGGTCACAGGCATCGCTGCCGCTGATGCGCGCCACGGCCGAACTCTACGCAGCAGAAACCAGCCAGCTGGCCGCCGAACTGCTGCAACCTTTCATCGAACAAATCGCCCGGCAAAGAGGCGAAACCATAACCTGACGGAGGTCCGGGGTGTCAGGCCCCGGCCGCCGGCGGCAATGCTTATTTTCCGGGGAGAGAAACATGGATTTCACCGATAAAGTCGCCGTCATCACCGGGGCCGCCAGCGGCGTCGGCAGGGCGCTGTCGCACCGGCTGGCCAAGGCCGGCGCCAAGATCGTGCTCAGCGACATCGAAGGCGGCGCCCTCGACAAGGCGGTCGCCGAGGTCAACGACGGCGGCGGCATCGCGACCGGTATCGTTTGCGATGCGTCGAAGCGCGATGAAGTCGATGCGTTGCGTGATGCAGCCTTCGCCAAATGGGGCAAGGTCCATGCCGTGTTCAACAATGCCGGCGTGGGCGGCGGCGGCGGCCCGAGCATCTGGACATCCCCGGAAAAATCCTTCCGCTGGGCGATGGATGTCAATTTCTTCGGGCCATTGAACGGCATATTGTCGTTCCTGCCGCGCATGTTCGAGCAGAATGAGGGCGGGCTGATGGCGGCGACGTCATCGGGCGCCGGCATCGTGTTCCCGCCCAATTCGCCGGCCTATTCGGCTTCCAAGGCGGCGCTGATCGCGTTGATGGAAGTGCTGCAATATCAGCTCGACATGGTGCAGTCCGACATCAAGGCGGCGATCCTGTTCCCGGGCCCGCATGTCGTCGATACCAATTTGTTCGGGTCGCACCGCAATCTGCAAAAGGATTATGACGATCCGATCATTCGCGCCGGCGGCGGCATCGACGACATGGAGACCTTCCAGATCGTTATGAAGCAGTTCATCGGTCGCGAAGTCGAAACCACCGACCCGGTGGATTTCGCCGAGGAAGTCTATACTTCGTTGCTGCGCGATGATTTCTACATCCTGCCGTTGACCGACGTCACCAAGGACGCCGTGCGCAAGCGCACCGACGATATGCTGGCGCGCCGTCACCCCACCGTTCCGCAGATGTTTTGAGGGGCCTGACCGATGAACCCGTATCAGGCAAGCTTCGACCGGCTGGCAGCGGCCGCCCCCGCCATCGCGCGTTCGACCCCGGCCGAGCGTATCGACAAATTGCGCCGGCTCTACCAGGCGACCTATGACCTGCGCGCCGAAATCAGCGCCGCGGGTTTTGAAGAGCTCGGCATGGACGGCAAGCTGCATCTCATCCCGCTGAAGGGCGAGATCCAGATCTCGGGCTCGAAGAACGCCTCGCTGCCGCTG
>JBMOFG010000422.1:0-2207 GCA_049314415.1 Polymorphobacter sp. | reverse complement strand
TTGAAAAAACCAAGCCGCTGCCGCGCTCGATCTCGGAAGCCGTGTTGGCCAAATCTGGCAACAGCGCCCCCGGCGTTGCAGCCCAGCCGGCGGAGTAAGAAACATGTCAATCATTCGTCTCGGCGCCCTTGGCGTTGGCACCTTCTTCTGCGTCGCCGTGCTGTGGGGCGCTGTGCAGCCCCGCGATGCGGTCGTTCCCGATCCGGTCAAGGCACTGTACAAGCATCCGCACGAGATCGCCTGGGTGCACAATGGCGCCGGTAACCTCGGGATCACCGGGACCTTCGATCGCAAGCAGCTGCAACGCGGCTTCCAAGTCTACAAGGAAGTCTGTTCAGCTTGCCATTCGATCAACCGCGTCGCCTTCCGCGATCTTGCCGACCTGGGCTTCACCGCGCCGGAGATCAAGGCGATCGCCGCCAGCTATGAAGTACCGGCTATTGACGATGCCGGTGAACCCACCACCCGCAAGGCAACCCCGGCCGACAAGTTCCCGTTGGTCTATGCCAACGAAGCCGCCGCACGGGCCGCGCAGAACGGCGCCTTGCCGCCCGATCTGTCGCTTATCGTGAAGTCCCGCGAAGGCGGCACCAACTATATCCATTCGCTGATCAACGGCTATGCCGATGCGCCGGCGTCATGGACGGTGCCCGATGGGCTTTATTACAACCCCTATTTCAAGTCGCTCAACATCGCGATGCCACCGCCGCTCGCGGCGGATGACCAGATCACTTATGTCGATGGCACCAAGTCGACCAGGGAACAATATGCCAAGGATATCGCGGTGTTCCTGACCTGGACCGCCGAGCCCAAGCTGGAAGCACGCAAGGAAACCGGCCTGGCCGCGGTGATCTTCCTGCTCATCATGACTGGCCTTGGCTATCTCAGCTACAAGAAGGTCTGGGCCGATGTGAAGCGCAAGCCGGCCTGAGCGGCAGCGCTAACGGAACACAAAGGGCGGTCGTTCCATATCGGAACGGCCGCCCTTTTCCTTGGAGGGTTTGCCATGAATGACGATCTGAAGGCACTGATCCGCACCATCCCCGATTACCCCAAGCCGGGCATCCAGTTCCGCGACATCACCACGCTACTGCTCGACGGACCGGGGTTCGCTATGGCTATCGACCGCATGGCGGCGGCAGCGGGCGACAAGCCCGATCTTATCGCCGGCATCGAAGCGCGCGGGTTCATCTTCGGCGCGGCGCTTGCCCGGCAACTCGGCTGCGGGCTGGTGTTGCTGAGGAAGCAGAACAAGCTGCCCGGGCGGGTAGTGGGGATCAACTATGCGCTGGAATATGGCCACGACCGGATCGAAATGCACAGCGATGCCTTGGAGCCAGGCGCGCGGGTTTTGCTCGTTGATGATCTGATCGCCACCGGTGGCACGGCGCTTGCCGGTGTCGAACTGCTGCGCGGTGCCGGGGCGCATGTCACCGGGGCCAGCTTCGCGATCGATCTGCCTGACCTTGGTGGCGCAGCACGGCTGCGGGCAAGCGGGGTGGCAGTCAAAACGCTGGTCGAATTCGAAGGCGAATAGTGATCTGGATGGCTCGCCGAAACAACCGGCCCGGGCTGTGCTATCGTGCCTTTGGCGGTTTTGCTGCGGCGTCCTTCATGGCGGCATCGACATCGGCAACGGCCTTGGCTGTCAACTGGCCTTCCTTGGCTGTGGTGCGCGCGTCGGGGTCGCCTGTGCAGGCGGCAAGGACGAACAGCAAAAGGACCGTCAAACAACGCATGAACACAGCATAGCGCAGCCTTGCCCGGCGCGAAAGCTGCGCGCATGATGCGGCGGGGGAGACGGTGATGGGTATCTACAGTGAAAGCGTTTTCCCCTGGCTGCTCGACAAGGCGCTCGGGCATCCGCGGATCGAAGTGCGGCGTGCGGCGTTGGTTCGGCAGGCAGCGGGTGATGTGCTCGAGATCGGCTTTGGCAGCGGGGCCACTTTGCGCTTTTATGATCCCGCCAAGGTGGTGCAGCTGACGGTGGTCGAGCCATCGGAGGGGATGAACCGACGGGCAGCGATACGGCTGGCGGCGAGCCCGGTGCCGGTCATCTCGGTGCTTGGTGCTGGCGAGCGTCTGCCCTTAGAAGATGCTAGTTTCGATACGGTTGTGACTTGCCTGACGCTTTGCAGCGTCAGCGATGTGCCTAGGGTCAGGACCCATTGATCTGCTCGGCGTGATCTGATTCAAGCTCTGCGAGG
>JBMOFG010000421.1:0-2208 GCA_049314415.1 Polymorphobacter sp. | reverse complement strand
CCTTCCCGCACGCGGGCAGGGAGCCAGGTTCTCCAATGCCGCATTTCCTCGATCTCGCCGGTGCCAAAGCTGCCGGGCTTCGCCTGATCCTCGACGAGGCACATCGCCGCAAGGCGGCGCGCGCCGGCAGCCCGCGCGGCGCGCCCGACGCCGATGCGCCGCTGGCCGGCCATACGCTGGCGATGATCTTTGAAAAACCGAGCACGCGCACGCGCTTCAGCTTCGACATGGCAATGCGGCAATTGGGCGGCACCAGCATCGTTACATCGGCGGGCGACATGCAATTGGGCCGCGGCGAGACGGTGGAGGATACCGCGCATGTGCTCGGCCGCATGGTCGATGCCGTGATGATCCGCACCAACAGCCATGCCACATTGGAGGCGCTCGCCGAAAATGCCGGCGTGCCGGTGATCAACGCGCTGACCGATATCAGCCACCCGTGCCAGGTGATGGCCGATATCATGACCATCGAGGAAAGCATCGGCAAACCGGTCACAGGCAGCTGTTGGGCCTATCTCGGCGATGGCAATAACATGGCCAATTCGCTGATCGAAGCCGCCTCGGTGCTGGGCTTCGATCTGCGGCTTGGCGTGCCGCACGGCTATGACCCCGACCAGGCGGTCATCGCCACCGCCTGCGCGCGCGGCGGCAGCATCGATCTCGTCCGCTCCGCCGCTGCGGCGGTCGAGGATGCCAATGTTGTCGTCACCGACACCTGGGTGTCGATGGGCCAGAAGGACAGCAAGGACAAGCTCGCCGCGATGATGCCTTTTCAGGTCAATGACGCGCTCATGGCAAAGGCGGCGCCCAGCGCGCTTTTCCTGCATTGCCTGCCAGCGCATCGCGGCGAGGAAGTCACCGCCAGCGTCATCGATGGCCCGCAATCGCTGGTCTGGGACGAAGCCGAAAACCGCCTGCACGTCCAGAAGGCGATCCTGCTCTGGTGCTTTGGCAAGCTGTGATCTTCGTGTCATGCTAGACAGTCCCATGCTTGAAGGTCTCGCCCCCAGCGCCGATCGGGCCGTCGGTTTCTCGGTCGCCGCACGCAATGTGCGCGGCCAGATCGTGCGGCTCGACACGGCGCTCAACGCCGTGCTGGCAGCGCACGCGTATCCGGCGGCGCTCGCCCGGCTGCTCGCCGAAGCCCTGACCGTCACCGCGCTGCTCGGTGCGACCTTGCGCAAGGACGATGGCCAGATCACCATGCAGGCACAGGCGCGCGGCGGCCCCATCGACCTGCTCGTCTGCGACTATAGTGGCGGTGCGGTGCGCGGCTATCTCAACTTTTCAGCCGATACGGTGTTCAGCGAGGGCATGACCCTGCCCGACCTGTTTGGCGAAGGCCATCTCGCCATCACGCTCGACCAGACCGCGGCCAGCGAACGCTACCAAGGCATTGTGCCGCTGGAGGGCGACACGCTCGGCCATGCCATCGAAGGCTATTTCGCCAATTCCGAACAGCTCCCGACGTTGATCAAGCTGGGCGTTTCGGGCGATGCGACAACCGGCTGGGTAGCCGGCGGATTGCTGGTCCAACATCTGGCGCGGGCCGAGATTGGCGGGGTCCGGCTTGATGTCGAACGCAGCGAAATCGAGGCGCTCCACCCCGATTGGCAGCATGTCCTGGCGCTCGCCGACACCACCAGCGTTGCCGAGCTGACCGACCCCGATCTCGCTCCCGAAACCCTGCTTTGGCGGCTGTTCCACGAAGAGGAAGTGCGTATCAGCGAAGGTGCCCTGCCCAATCGCGGTTGCCGTTGCAACCCGGCGCATATCCGGAGCGTGCTCGAAAGCTTCCCCGAGGCAGAACGCGCCGACATGCGCGGTGACGATGGCCTGATAAGCGTCGACTGCAAATTCTGCTCGCGCATCTTCGCGATCCCGGCATGACGGCGCCGCTCGCTGTCGTCCTGCTGTCCGGCGGGCTTGATTCGACCACCGTCGCGGCGATGGCCAGGGCGGCGGGGTTTCGCCTTCTCGCGCTGACCATCGATTACAACCAGCGCCATCGTATCGAGCTCGACCATGCCGCGCGCGTGGCGCAGGCGCTAGGAGTCGAACGCCATGTCGTGCTGCCGCTCGATCTGCGCGGCTTTGGCGGCTCGGCGCTGACCGCCGACATTGCGGTGCCCAAAGGCGGCGTCGAACCCGGCATCCCGGTCACCTATGTGCCGGCGCGCAACACCATCTTCCTGTCGGTGGCGCTGG
>JBMOFG010000420.1:0-2221 GCA_049314415.1 Polymorphobacter sp. | reverse complement strand
CGCTGTCGTCACGAACATGAAAAAGACCGACAGGATGATATGAATACGCGCGATCGCGGCAGGCGAATTGACATGGACATTGCCGCCGCTGCCGATCTGGATCTGTTCGATCGTGGTGGCACCGAAGGTCAACAGAAAGAAAAGGATGGCGACGACCCAGAATACCGGGTTGCGCAACTGGTAGCGCAATTCGAACGCGGCAATGGAAGCGAACATGCCGGGCCTCAAGCGGCGTGGTGCGCGGCGGGACGCGCGGCGCGGCGCATGGTGGCGAGCGTGGCGAAATAAACATCCTCAAGGCCGCCCGAAACGGCGGTGAAGCCGGGGCCGGGATCGGTGTCGGACAGGACATGGACGATGGTGCGGCCGCCAACGAGCCGGGTGGCGATGATTTCGTGCTGCGCCGCGACGTCGGCGAGTTCGGCGCGTGCGATGCTCTTGGCCCACACACTGCCGCGCGCCCGCTCGATCAGATCGTGCGGTGCGCCTTCCAACTGGATGCGCCCGCCGGCGAGCACCGCCATGCGCGGGCACAGGTCGGCGACATCCTCGACGATATGCGTCGATAGGATGATGACGACATTCTCGCCGATCTCGACGAGCAGGTTGAGGAAGCGGTTACGTTCTTCGGGGTCGAGTCCGGCGGTCGGTTCGTCGACGATGATCAGCCGCGGGTTGCCGATCAGCGCCTGGGCAATGCCGAAGCGCTGCCGCATCCCGCCCGAAAAGCCGGCGATGGCTTTCTTGCGCACATCCCACAGGTTGGTCTGGGCGAGCAGCGTCTCCACGGTTGCCTTGCGCTCGCCGGCCGAGGCGATGCCCTTCAACACGCACATGTGCTCGAGCATGTCATAGGCCGAAACGCGCGGATAAACGCCGAAATCCTGCGGCAGATAGCCCAGCGTCGCGCGCAGTTTTTCGGGGTCGGCAATGCTGTCGATATCGCCGAAACGAATGCTGCCGGCGGTCGGCGTCTGCAGCGTCGCAACACAGCGCATCAGCGTCGATTTGCCGGCGCCATTGGGCCCGAGCAACCCGAACATGCCGGTGGGAATCGTTAGGCTGACATCAGCGAGCGCGCGGGTGCCATTGGCATAGACATGGCTGACATGGGCAAGCTCGAGCATCGATTTTCCCTTCAGTGGACCCGGCACTTATACAAGGTGTGTTGTATGGGCAAACCAGTTTTTTGGGTCGTGACGACGCGCCGCCGACCGATGATCACCGGCAGCAGGGGGCTGTCAGGCCGGGTCAAGCCGCTTGTGCGCGGCGGCGAGGGCTGCGCTTATTTGCTCGCCTGCTTCAGCCACACGATCAGCGCGGCGCGGTCTTCGGCGCGCGGCAGGCCGACAAAGGCCATTTTGGTGCCCGGGATGACGGCGGTGGGGCGTTCGAGCCAGGCGTCGAGGCTGGCGTCGGTCCAGACGGTCTTGCTGGCCTTGAGCGCCGGGGAATAGGCGAAGTCCGCCACCCCGCCGGCGGGCTTGCCGAGGGTGCCATGGAGGTTGGGGCCGACCTTGTTGGGCTTGCCGGCGGCGAATTCATGGCAGGTCGAGCAGCGCATCGACAGCATGGCACCGCGCTTCAACAGCGCCGGGTCGGCAGCCAGCGCGGGGGTGGCGGTAAGCAGTGCGGCAACAACCAGACGGACGATCATCGGGCGGGGTTTCCTCGGGTTTGCCACGCCGCCGCGCGCAGCAGCGCATTGGCGCGGATATCGGCGTAAAACAGGCCATAATCATGATAGTGCAGGCTGCCGCCCGGCAAGGGCAACAGGCCGAGCGCCGGCGCCGGTTCGGTGATGAGAAAGCCCTTTTCGCAGCGGGCCGCGACGGCGCGGGCGACCAGCGGTTGCAACGGCCCGGCATCGGGAGCCCCCGGCACCGCGCCGAGCGCCGCGTCGGACCCGGCGGCGGGGCGCGCGGCGTCAAAGGTCAACGGGTTGATGCAGAAAGGCGCCTTGCCGGCATTGTCACCGAAGCGCGCGACATAGCGGGTGCTGAATACGGCCGCGAGGCGATCAAGATCGGCACCGGGCAGGATGGCGTTCCACGCTACAACACAACCGGTCTGCGCCGGTGTGGCGCAGGGCGCCAGTGTCTTGTAGCGCGCACCGAATTCGCCGCGGGCCAGATCGATACCGATAACATAGGCGACGACGAGGCGCCGGCGAAGTGCCCGGCCATCGACCCGATCTTCGAGCAGTTGCGCAATGTGGCGG
>JBMOFG010000419.1:0-2223 GCA_049314415.1 Polymorphobacter sp. | reverse complement strand
GCCGCCACCCCGGGTGGCAGCGCGCGCCCCCCCAGACAGCAGCGCCGCGGCGGCGAGCGCACCAGCGCCCAGCAGGAGATCGCGGCGGGTGCTGTGCATGGACATGGGGCCTTCCTTTGGCCGACATTGTGCAATGGGATAATGCGGATTTCAGGCGGCTGCCAGCAAGTGACCGCAGTGCGGCCAGTGGACGCGGCACTGCGGATGGGTCAGCAGAACAGCGGCGAGTTTCTTGAACCCTTCATGGCCGAAAAAAGCGCCGAAGGTTCCGCCGCCAGAAATTTGCCAATCTGCAACGCGCTTCACATGAAAACGCCCCCTCTTTCGAGGGGGCGTTGACATTCCGATCCCGGCGAACCGGAAATAACGGGCTTCTTACCAGCCGAAGGTGAAGCCGGCGCGTGCCGCCGTCTTGCCGCCACGGTTGAGCGAGGTTGCGACACCGGCATTGACGGCAAAGTTCTTCGACACCATGGCGCCGAACTGTGCTGCAACAGCATGTGCGCCGTCATAGGTAGCGACGTTGGCCGTGAGGTTGTACTTCACGTCCGGCAGGAAGGCCCCACCCGAAAGCGCCACGGCAACGGCAGTGCCGGCAGAAGCTGCCCGCGCCACGCTGTCAACGCGCGTTTCAAGTGCGCCGACACGTGCGTTCACGCCATCGATCCGGGTTCCCAGTGCGAGATCAGCAGCCTGGCGAGCGGATGCTTCAGCCGCCAGATTGTTGGTCAGCGTCGAGACCGCCGCAGTGCGGGCCGTTGTTTCGGCAGCTACCGCTGCAGCGCGGGTCGTTGATTCGGTCGTGATGGCCGTCCGAAGTGAGACATCGCCTGCAACACGGGCGGTTTCTTCGGCGGTCACCGCGGTCCGAAGCACAGTGTCGGCGGCAGTCCGATCCGTCACCTCGGTGGCGATCGCCGTCCGCAGCACGGTGTCGGCGGCAGCGCGGGTCGTTGCTTCGGCGGTAACCGCAGCAGTCCGATCCGTCACCTCGGTGGCGATCGCCGTCCGCAGCACGGTGTCGGCGCCAGCGCGGGTCGCTGCTTCGGCGTCGATGTTGCCCTGAAGCGTGGCATCGTCTGCTGCGCGGGTCTCTGCTTCGCTGAGAACAAGACCCAACAGGATATTGTCGGCTTCGCCGCGGGTCTCTGCTTCGGCTTCGATGTTGCCCTGAAGCGTGGCATCGTCTGCCGCGCGGGTCGCTGCTTCGGCATTCACTTCTGCGGTCAACTGCCCGACATTCACCGCATCGCCGGCTGCAACACCGGCTGCGACGTCGGAAATGATTCCGCCGTTGACATCGATGCTCGTGGCCGAGACGCTGGTCGCCTCGAGGGCGCCCGCAACGCGCACCGTCGAACTATCGGTCCCCAAGACAATCTGGTTATCTTCCAACGCCTGCGCGTTGGCGCCGATAGCGACCGAGTTAATGCCCGTAGCCAATGACCCGGACCCTATTGCGACGCTGTTCGCGCTTAAAGCCAAAGCGCCTGACTGGTTATCTGCTGGCACCTCACCCTGCACCGCTGAGCCGATTGCCACAGCGCCGTTGCCTGTGGCCTGCGCACCGTCCAAGGCGCCGTCGGCGCTCCCGATCGCAATCGAACCGGAGCCTAACGAAAACACCGAACCGCCATTTGCGCCAGCGGCGCCAGCGGCGCCATCGACGCCGTCCGTAGCACCTGTCGCGTCAGTACCATTCTGGCCGTCCAGGCCGTCCTGTCCGTCACCAGCATCACCAATCGCAATTGAGGTGGACGTCCCCGCTACAACGCTTCCTGCGCCACCAGCATCACCACCCGCACCGCCCAAACCGCCATTGCCGCCATCTAGGCCATCTGCTCCATTTATGCCATTTGCGCCATTTGTGCCAGCTACGCCAGCGACGCCAGGTGTGCCATTGGTGCATTGCACGACACCGCCAACGGATTCGCAATTCGCGTCGCCGCCATCTGTGCCAGCTGTGCCAGCTGTGCCATCTCCGCCATCTGTGCCGTCCGCACCGTCACCGCCAACGCCGCCGTCACCGCCAACGCCACCGTTGCCACCGTTGCCGGCTGTTCCTGCAGCTCCAATAAACAGACCAGGTCCACTAAATAACGAGGGAGCCCCGACCGCGCCGCCGACGCCGCCAGGAGCCGCGCTACCCCCGGTACCTGCAGCGCCCCCAAGGCTCGGGGCACCCCCGATACCTGCAGCGCCCCCAACGCCCCCAGCGCCCCC
>JBMOFG010000418.1:0-2223 GCA_049314415.1 Polymorphobacter sp. | reverse complement strand
TATCTCTGGGTGACGACGGCCAAGGGCCTCGAAGTGCTCGATGTGACCCGTCTCGATGCGCCGGTGCTGGTGCCGGGCGCCGTTATCCCGATGGCCGATGCGCGCAAGATCTATCTCGCCCGCACCTATGCCTATGTCGCCGGCAAGGCCGAGGGGCTGTACATCGTCGACGTCAAGCAGCCTGAGAAGCCGCGCGTTTATATGCGCTACACCGCCGATGGAAAGCTCAACGATGTCGAGGACGTCATCGTCGGCAGCACCAATGCCTCGGCCTTTGCCTATGTCGCCGATGGCCGCAACGGCATGAAGGTCATCCAGTTGATGTCACCCGAAAGCCAGCCAAACTTCTATGGCTTCTCGCCGCCGCCCAAGCCCGAACTGATCGCCTTTGCCCGCACCAAACAGCCGGCGCTGGCCGTCTCCAAGGGCCTTGATCGCGATCGTGCCGTCGATGAATCGGGCCATCAGGTCGCCATCCTTGGCCGCCTCGGCGCCCGGCCGTTCAACCGCGCCGAAATGGAAAAGATGTTCATCGGCGAAAATGGCAAGGTCTGGATGGTCGAAGACAGCGTCAACATGGCAAATTGGTCGCCGCAGCGTTAGGCCGATATCATGGCCCGCATCCCATGTACCGAACCGCAGTTTTCACGCCTGAAACTTGCTGTTTGGGGCCTTGCGGCACTGGTCCTGCTGGTGCCTTTGGTGGCGATGCGCTTTACCAGTGCCGTGCAATGGGACGCTGCCGACTTCGCGCTGCTTGGTGGCATGTTCGCTGGCGCCGGCATCGCCTATGCGGTGGCGGAACGGCTGACCGCCGATCGTCGCGCGCGGATCGTCATCGCTGGCGCTCTGGTGTTGCTGGTGCTGCTGGCCTGGGCTGAGGGCGCGGTCGGCTTGTTCGACTAATCGCCGCGACCAAGCCCCGCGTTGACCATGCCGCCCTGTGCGGCAACAGCAGCGCATGACCAGCCTTATCCCCATTCTCGGCGACCAGCTTTCCGCCAGCCTTGCCGCGCTCACCGGGTCTCGCCCCGGCGATGCTGTCGTGCTGATGGCCGAAGTCGCCGCCGAAGCGACGTACGTCGGCCATCATCAAAAGAAGATCGCCTTCCTCTTCAGCGCGATGCGCCATTTCGCCGCTGAATTGCGCGCGGCGGGCTGGACCGTCGATTATGTGGCGCTCGACGATCCGGCCAATACGCAGGGCTTTGATGGCGAGATTGTCCGCGCCGCAAGCCGCCATGCCGCGACGGAAATCATCACGGTCGAAGCCGGCGAATGGCGCGTGCTGACCATGCAACAGGGCTGGGGCGCGCTGACCGGCCTGCCGTGCACGATCTTGCCCGACGATCGTTTCATCGATCGCCGCGCCGATTTTGCCGATTGGGCGCAGGGTCGCAAACGCTTTGTCATGGAGGATTATTACCGCCTGCTGCGCCGCCGCACCGGTATCTTGATGGACGGTACCCAGCCCGCCGGCGGGGTGTGGAATTATGACAGCGAAAACCGCAAGGCCCCCAAAAAGGGCCTTGCCTATCCGACGCCGCCGCAATTTGTTCCCGATGTGATCACCGAAACCGTGCTGGCGCTGGTCGCTTCGCGCTTCGGCGGGCATTTTGGCGATCTGCGGCCTTTTGGCCATGCCGTCACGCGCGATCAGGCGCTCGCTTGCCTTGCGGATTTCATCGCGCACCGGCTGGCGCAGTTCGGCGATTATCAGGATGCGATGGTGGCAGGGCAGGACCATATGTTCCACAGCCAATTGTCACCGCTGCTCAATGCCGGGCTGCTGCTGCCGCTCGAGGTCTGCCGGGCCGCCGAAGCTGCCTGGCGCGCCGGTACGGTGCCGATCAACGCCGCCGAAGGGTTTATCCGGCAGATCCTGGGCTGGCGCGAATATGTCCGCGGCATCCATTGGATCGCCGGGCCGGACTATGCCGCGCGCAACCATCTTGGCGCCACGCGCGACCTGCCGGGCTTTTACTGGACCGGCGACACCGACCTGCGCTGCCTGTCGCAAAGCATTGGCGCCACCCGGCGCCATGCCCATGCCCATCATATCCAGCGTCTGATGGTGCTCGGCAATTTCGCGATGCTGACCGGGGTTGATCCGCACCAGGTCCATCTATGGTTCCTGGCGGTGTACGACGACGCCTATGAATGGGTCGAAACCCCCAATGTCATCGGCATGAGCCAGTTCGCCGATGGCGGCCTGATGGGGTC
>JBMOFG010000417.1:0-2234 GCA_049314415.1 Polymorphobacter sp. | reverse complement strand
GCAAAAGGCCAGCGACGTCACCATTGCGGCGTTCCGCTGGGCGCACCCGCGCGTCCAACTCGGCATGACTCCCGATAGTATCGGCGCGCTGTGCGCCGCGGCGATGACCGCGCTCGGCGGCCGCGCCGACGAGCCGCTGGTGCTGCTCGGCGAAGCGGCGGCCTATCCGCATGGCTCTTCGGCGCCGCAGCGGGTCCGCGCCGGGGAAGTAGTGCTGATCGATGGCGGTTGTTCGGTCGGCGGCTATCAGGCCGATATCTCGCGCACCTTCGTGCCCGGCACGCCGCCCGATGCCGTGCGCCGCGTTTTCGACACGGTGGCAAAGGGCCAGCAGATCGCCATGGCGGCGGCGAAGGTCGGCGCGCCGGCGGGCGGAGTCGATGATGCCGTGCGGCGTTTTTATGAAGCGCAGGGCTATGGCCCCGGTTACCAGCGCCCGGGCCTGCCGCACCGCACCGGCCATGGCATCGGCATGGACGGGCATGAACCGGTCAACCTCGTCCATGGCGAGATGACGCCATTGGCGCCGGGGATGTGCTTTTCGAACGAACCCGGGCTCTATCTGCCAGGCAAGTTTGGGGTACGGCTGGAGGATTGTTTTTACATGACGGCGGCGGGGCCGAAGTTCTTCTCCACGCCGCCGGTCAGCCTTGCTGCGCCGTTCGGCTGAGCGGCTTGCCAAGTCCAATGCTTCCCTGCACCTTGGGTTGCATTAAGAAGCCGTAATAACGGCGCGGGGAGGCGGCATGGCAAGCACGGTTGACGCGGCGCCGAAACAGCGTGTCAATTCCGAGCGGCTGCTGCTGTGGACCTTGCTGGTTGTTTATATTTTCAATTTTCTCGACCGGCAGATCGTCACCATCCTTGCCGAGCCGATCAAGCGCGACCTGGGGCTTTCCGACACACAGTTGGGGCTGATGACCGGGCTGGCCTTTGCGTTGTTCTATGCGCTGCTCGGCATTCCGATCGCTCGCCATGCTGACCGGCCAACATCGAACCGGGTCGGGCTGATCTCGGTCTCGCTGGTACTGTGGTCGGGAATGACAGCGCTGTGCGGGCTGGCGCAGAATTTTTCGCAATTGCTGCTTGCCCGCGTTGGCGTCGGGGTTGGCGAGGCCGGCTGCACGCCGGCGGCCCATTCGCTGATCAGCGACATGGTGCCGGTTGAGCGGCGATCCTCAGCAATCGCCTTTTACGGCATGGGTATCCCGATCGGTTCGCTGCTGGGGGCCGGCATGGGCGGTTATCTCGCCGATACCGTTGGCTGGCGACAGGCGTTCCTGGTGGTCGGTGCGCCGGGTGTGGCGCTGGCGGCCTTTGTCTGGCTGGTCCTGCGTGATCCGCGCAAAGCCGGGCTGGCCACGGCCTTGCGCGCTGCTGTACCCGTTGTGCCCCGCCTGTCGGCGAGGGCGGCGCTTGCCGAAGTGCTCGGCAGCCGGGCATTCCTGTTGCTCGCGGTGGCCGGCGGACTGGTGGCGTTCCTCAGCTATGGTAAGGGAGTCTGGACGGCGATCTATTTCATGCGCTCGCATGGCCTGTCGGCAACCCAGGTCGGGCTGTGGGGCGGACTGGTGCTGGGGCTGTCGGGGCTGTTCGGTACCTGGGCCGGCGGCTGGCTGGCGGATCGCTTCGGTAAGCATGACCGGCGCCACATGCTGTCGGCGCCGGCGCTGGGCATGGTGGTGGCGGCGCCGATTCTGTTCATGGCCTATTCCGCCAGCAGCTGGGTGGCGGCCATGGCGCTGCTCTGCATCCCGACATTCCTCAATTCGCTCTATTATGGTCCTACCTATGCCGCGGCGCAGTTGCTGGTGCGGCCGCAGGCGCGGGCGATGGCCACGGCGGTGATGGTGTTTGCCCAGAACCTCATCGGGTTGGGGCTGGGGCCGTTGTTCTTCGGCATGATGTCCGATGCGTTCAAGCCGATGGCCGGCGCCGAAAGCGTGCGCTGGGTATTGTTCGGTGCCGCCTGGCTGGGGCTGGTGCCGGCGTTTTTCTTCTGGCGCGCCAGCCTCAGGCTGAACCGAGAAATGGCAGCAAAAGCAGCATTGACCCTCAGCTGAAATAGTGACACTTGCGGTGTCAAAACATGGGAAGCCGATCATGCTGGTTTTGCGAACGCCCGACGAAGCCTTTGCCGGCATTGCCGATTTTCCCTTTGCGCCGCATTATGCCGCGGTGACCGATGCCGATGGCACGGCGCTGCGCATCCATTATATCGATGAAGGCCCGGC
>JBMOFG010000416.1:0-2238 GCA_049314415.1 Polymorphobacter sp. | reverse complement strand
ACGGTGGGGCGGCGGTTGGCGGCGCGATTGCGGCTGCCCTTCGTCGATGCCGATGCCGAGATTGAGACCGCCAGCGGCATGACCATCCCCGAGATTTTCGCAAAATTTGGCGAAGCGCATTTCCGCGATGGCGAACGCCGGGTGATCGCGCGGCTGATCGATGGCGTGCCCAAGGTTATCGCCACCGGCGGCGGCGCCTTCATCCAGGATGATACCCGCGCGCTCATCCTGGAACGCACGCTTGCAGTGTGGCTCGATGCCGATGTGCCGACGCTCGTCGACCGCGTGCGCCGCCGCAACAATCGCCCGTTGCTGACCGGGCGCGACCCGGGCGTGGTGCTCGCCGAACTCGCTGCGGTGCGCAACCCGATTTATGCAGAGGCGCCGATCCGCATTGCCAGCAAATCCACCCCGCATGGTGATGTGGTTGCGGCAATCATCGCCGCGCTGATCGCCGCCAACCGCCCGCCAACCGGAAGCACGCCCGCATGATCGTCACCGTGCCACTCGGCGATCGCGCCTATCCCATCCATATTGCGCCGGGGCTGCTGGCCAATGCAGCGCCGCTGCTCGGGCCGCTGGCGCCGCGGGGCCGGCTGGCGCTGGTCACCGATGCCCATGTCGCGGCGCTGCACCTGCCTGCCTTTGCTGCCGGGCTGGCGGCCGCTGGCATCGCAGTCGACGAGATCGTCCTGCCGCCGGGAGAAGCCACCAAGGATTGGGCGACGCTTGCGCAGGTCACCGAGCGTCTGTTGCAAATGGGCGTTGAACGCGGTGACGCCGTGGTGGCGCTGGGCGGCGGCGTCATCGGCGACCTGACCGGCTTTGCCGCCAGCATCCTGCGGCGCGGCTGCACGTTTGTGCAGGTGCCGACGACGCTGCTGGCGCAGGTCGATTCGTCGGTGGGCGGCAAGACGGCGATCAACGCCGCGGCGGGCAAGAACCTTGTTGGCGCTTTTCACCAGCCGGCGCTGGTGCTGATCGACCCGCAGGTATTGCAGACGCTGCCGCTGCGCGACCTGCGCGCCGGCTATGCCGAAGTGGTGAAATATGGCCTGATCGGCGATGCCGGCTTCTTCGAGTGGTGCGAGGCCAATGCCGCCGCGCTGCTGGCCGGCCATGCTGCGGCACAGGCCGAGGCGATCGCGGTGTCGTGCCGCGCCAAGGCAGCGGTGGTGGCGGCCGATGAACGCGAGACGGGCGATATCCGCGCACTGCTCAACCTTGGTCACACCTTTGGACATGCTTTCGAGGCGGAAGCGGGCTTTTCGGACCGGTTGCTGCACGGCGAGGGCGTAGCGCTCGGCATGGCGCTGGCGTTTGACCTGTCGGCGGCGCGCGGTCTGTGCCCAGCGGCCGATGCCGCGCGCGTGCGGGCACATCTGCTGGCATGCGGTTTCACGCTGTCGCCCAAGGCCCTGGGGCTCGATGCGCCGCCGGCGACGCTCATCCATCATATGCGGCAGGACAAGAAGATGAAGGCCGGGACGCTGCCTTTTATTCTGGCGCGCGGCATCGGCAAGGGGTTCGTGGCGCGCGATGTGCCGCTGGCGGAGGTCGAGGCGTTTTTGGGCGGGATTGTCGCGGCCTGAGACTTATTTCGCCTCGAACCGATCTCCCGCCGCCAGCAGCGGCATGATTCCCGACGCCAAGAACGCCGCATCAGCGGTGTTCCCCAGCAGCGTCATCCCCCAGAAGGCCGTGGTCAGCCGCGCCGTCACCCGCTGGATATGGCTGTCGGGCCCCACCGGCGCGCGGCGCAGATTGCCGGCAAAGACCATATGGCCGCCGTCCTGGAAGACGATGAGATATTTCCGACCCGGCGCCATGCCGGTGTAGGGGCCGGTGCGCTCTGCCTGTTGTGCGATCTGCGCGGTCGAGGGTACCGCGTCGCGTACAAGCTTCGGCATGCCATCGGCGGTGCCGGTGACCGACAGGAAGGGGATGGTGATGCCGCCAAAGGCTTCCGCCAGCCCGCCGGTGGTCAGCGTCGACGGGCTGAGCGCGATGGCGGCGGAGATGCGAGCATCGCGAAACGCCGCCGCCCCGAAATAGCGTTGCCCGGCGACCGCCTGTGCCGTCCACGCCCCCATGCTGTGCCCGGCGAGGCCGATGCGCGAAAGGTCGAGCCGTGACAGGTCGCACGTGCCCTCGCGCCGCCGCCGGGCGAGTTCATCGAGGACGAAGCTGACATCGCCGACACGCGCCTGCAACTGCGCGCCGGTGGCGGCGGCGCGG
>JBMOFG010000415.1:0-2241 GCA_049314415.1 Polymorphobacter sp. | reverse complement strand
TTGCCGCCACCGACAAGCCGGGTTTCTGGGAAGTCCGCGGTTATCACAACGAAGGTGATCCCTGGATTGAAGAACGCTATGGCTGACGCGCCCATGGCACCCTTGGCTCAGGCGCTATGGCCAGCGCCCTATGCCGAAACCGGCCGCAATCCGCTGGCGTTACACTTGCCGCTGATGGGACTGCCGATCGCCATTGCTCTGATAGACAGGGCCGGGGTCGTGATCAGCGGAAATGATGCTCTGCGTGCCACTGTTGGTTCGGCTTATAATCCCGGCACCCGGCCGGAATGCCTGTTCATTGCCGAGGATGCCGACAAGATTGCCCGGGCCGTTGCGCACACGCTGTCGTGCAATGATCGTGCCGAAGTGTACGCCGCGCTGCATGATCGCCCGGATGATAAACAGATTGTCAGCATCGTGCCGGTTCCCCCGGGATTCGGTATCTCGGCGCTACTTGCCATGCGCGATATCCGAGAACAATTGCGGCTGGAGGCGCAGGTTGCAGCCATCACCCGCATGCAGGCCGTGGGTCAACTTGCTGGTGGTATTGCCCATGATTTCAACAATATCCTGGCCGCTATTCTGGGCATGACCGAACAATTGCTTGAACGTCACCCGCCTGACGATATCGAGCATGACAGCCTTGTCGAGATTCGAAGCAACGGATTGCGGGCGGCCCGACTAGTTGCGCAACTGCTCGCATTCGCCCGCCGCCAGCCGCAGCGTCAGCAGGTGCTCGACTTGGTACCGCTCGTTGGCGCGCTGCGGCCATTACTCGAACAATTGCTTGGCAAGGGTATTGATCTTGGAATGCACGCCGCAAGGCTGAAATCGGCGGTGCTGGCGGATCCCGGCCAGATCGAACAGGTGATCGTCAACCTTGCGATTAACGCACGCGACGCGATGGGCAATCAAGGTAGGCTCGACATTGGGGTGCGCGATGTGCCGGCTGCAGACATTGCTGCCCAGGGGCATCGCATCATTCCCAGGGTCGACCATGTCGCCATTGATGTGACCGACACCGGCAGCGGTATTCCGCCCGCAATCGCTGGCAAGATCTTTGAACCCTTTTTTACGACCAAGCCCATGGGGCAGGGCACAGGGTTGGGCCTTTCCACCGTCTATGGCATCGTAAAGCAGACGGGCGGCTATATCTTCGCGATGCCTGCACCCGGGGGCGTTGGTACCAAATTCAGTGTTTTCCTGCCGGCCGTTCCGCACCCTGACCAATCGGAAGAAACGCTCGTACCAATCGAGCCGACAACGCTGCACGCCGATTCGCTTGCCGGCGTACGCTTGTTGCTCGTTGAGGATGATTCGGCGGTGCGCTCGATTCTTGAACGTGGGATCAAGCGGTTTGGGCCGCTGGTCACGACGGCAGCCGATGGCAGAATTGCGCTGGATATTCTTGATACCGGCGCGCAATTCGATGTGTTGGTGTCGGATATCATGATGCCCGGCATCGATGGCGTCGAACTGGCTTCGCGCTGGCTTGAAAGCCGCCCCGATATAGGGATCATATTGATGTCGGGATTTGCCGAAGCGCCGCTGCATCGTGCGCTGAGTGCCCAAGACGTGCATTTCCTTTCGAAGCCCTTTGCGCTTGCCGATCTTGCCCGGGCGATAATCGATGTCCACAGCCGCGGCGGTCGAAGATCTCTTGAATCCCTTTCGCTTAGGGGCTGAATTTATCTTCATGTTCTTCTCTTGTTCTATAAGAACAAATGGTATACAAAACGACCGTTGACCTTGTGTAGCAATCGGTTAGGAAAGGGCATTGTGATGGCAGCGGCTTTGAAAGTAGTGGATAGCGGCATGGATAGGCAAAAGGCCCTCGAAGCGGCGTTGGCGCAGATTGATCGCGCTTTCGGCAAGGGCTCGGTGATGAAGCTGGGCTCGCGCGAGACGATGGAAGTAGAGGCGATTTCAACCGGCTCGCTGGGTTTGGATATTGCGTTGGGTATCGGCGGCCTGCCGCGCGGCCGAGTGATTGAAATTTATGGACCGGAAAGCTCGGGCAAGACGACGCTCGCTCTTCATGTCATCGCCGAGGCGCAAAAAAATGGCGGCACGGCGGCTTTTGTCGATGCCGAACACGCACTCGATCCAGCCTATGCCAAAAAGCTGGGCGTCAACATTGATGAACTCATTGTCTCGCAGCCGGATACCGGTGAACAGGCGCTGGAGATTGTCGACACGCTGGTGCGGTCCAACGCAATCGATGTGCTGGTCATCGATTCG
>JBMOFG010000414.1:0-2245 GCA_049314415.1 Polymorphobacter sp. | reverse complement strand
CGTTCGCACAGGATGAAACTGATGGCGCCGTCGATGACAGCCACGGTGACCAGCAGCAGCGCCGCCGCGCCGAACAGCCGCACGATCGCGGCGCCGATGATCGCCAGCGCCCCGCCATCGTCGCCAATATTGGCGAGCCGGGGCAGCAGCGGCGGCACCAGCACCAGCGCCAGCGCCGCGATGGCGGCCACCTTGAGCAGCGCCGTGACCGCGCCGGCCGCGCCGCTGGCCGAGAACAGCCGCTGCAGCCCGCTCATCGGGCTGACCCGCGACCATTTCGGTGCCAGGCTGTCGAGGGTGACATGGCGGCTGGTGGCGGTGGCGGCGGCGATCACCGCCACTGCGATCGCCCCGGCCAGCGCCAGCGGCATGCCGATCGGTATGCGCCGCGCCAGCAGCGCGACCGGATCATCACCGCTTTCGAACGGCAATGCGTCAACCTGCAACGCGGCGCTGAGAAACCCCGCCAGCGCCTGCCACAACGCCGGCCCGATCACCGGCACGACCAGCGCCGCGGTGGCCACGACCATCGCCGGCGCCAGCTCGCGGGGTTGCCAGACATTGCCCTGTTTGCGCGCCTCCTCGCGCCGCCGCACGGTCGGGGCTTCGGTCTTGTTACCGCCCTCGGCCATCAGAGCAGCCCCTGCGCCGCCTCAAGGGTGACCAGCACCCGCGCGAGCAGCGCTTCGAACACCAGCGGCAGCGCCCACAGAAAGCCGACGAGCAGCGCCACCGGACCGACCGACATCGCCCCCAGTTGCGGCGCTGACCGCGTCGCCACTGCCACCAAAAGATTGCCAAGCAGCAGCAACGCCACCAGCGGCAGGGCAATGCGCAGCGCGCCGCTGAACATCATGCCGCCAAAAACCGCCGCCCGCGCCAGCCCGATCTCGCCCGGCGGCAGCAGCCCCTGCCCCGCCACGCCCTGGGCGAACAACCAGGCAACGCCGTCATTGGACAGAAAGGCGCACCACATCAGCAGCGAGAACAGCCCGCCGATCACCGAGACACTGCCCCCCGTTCCGGCAAAGCTGGCAAAACCAAGCCCCATCATCTGCGCTGCAACCTCGCCCGCCATCTGCGCCGCGGCAAAGGCCAGCGCCAGCGCCAGCCCGGCGAGCAGCCCGGCCAGCATTTCGCCCGGCAGCATCGCCAGCGTCAGCGGCGGCGCCTGCGGACCGAAAGCACTGAACACCGAAAGCGCCGCCGTCATTGCCAGCCGCGCCCGCCACGGCAGCACCGCACCGCCAAAGGCCGGCAGCAGCGCCAGCATGGTCAGCGGCCGCACCCCCGCCAAGGTGAAGCGCGCCATTGCCGCCAGCGGATCAAAAGCCGGCAGCTCGACAATCACCGGATTGCGCCTGTCATGTCGAGCAGGCCCGTCGTCAGAAAATCTGCCAGCGCGGTCATCACGCTGTCACCGGCGATCGCCAACATGGCAACCAGCACCGCGAGCTTGGGCAGGAAGGACAGGCTGGCTTCCTGAACCGACAGGATGGTCTGCACCAGCCCGACGACCACGGCGATGATCAGGATCGGCACCAGAAAGGTCGCCGTTGACTGGGCGAACAGCAGCACCGCGCTGCGCGTCAGCGCCACCAGCATCTGGTCATCGGGCATCGCGCCATCGATCATCCGGCACCGCCAAAGCTTTTGGCAAGCGAGCCGAGCACCAGCGTCCAGCCGTCGATGGTCACAAACAACGCCAGCTTGACCGGCAGGCTGACGGTGGCGGGGGACACCATCATCATACCGAGCGACATCAGGATGCTCGACACGATCAGGTCAATGATCAGGAAGGGCAGGTAGATGACAAAGCCGATCTGCATGCCCGTCTTCAACTCGCTGGCCACGAACGCCGGCAGCACCACCGGCAGCGGCACGTCACGCGGGCTGGCAAACGGCCCGGCGCGGGCAATCTCGGCGAATTTGCGCAGGTCGCTTTCACGCGTCTGGCTGAGCATGAAGGTCTTGAGCACATCCCCGGCCCGGCCGAGCGCCACATCGGCACCGACACTGCCCGCTACCATCGGCTGATAGGCGGTATCATAGATGCGATCGAGGCTGGGTTTCATGACAAACACCGTGAGCAGCAGCGCCATGCCGACCAGCAACTGGTTGGGCGGACTTTGCCCCAGCCCCAGCGCCTGCCGCAGGATGGCCAGCACGATGATGATGCGGGTGAAGCAGGTCATCATCAGCAGCGCCGCCGGCAGCAGCGTCAGCGCCGACATCAGCAGCAGGA
>JBMOFG010000413.1:0-2250 GCA_049314415.1 Polymorphobacter sp. | reverse complement strand
CATGTCGGCATGCGCCCCGGCGCGACCGTCGATGGCGTCTTCGGCATCTGGTACGGCAAGGGCCCGGGGCTCGACCGCGCCATGGACGTGCTCAAGCACGCCAATGCCGCCGGCACCTCGCCCCATGGCGGCGTCCTTGCCATCGTCGGCGATGACCCTGGCGCCAAATCGTTCACCCTGCCCCACCAGTCCGACCATAATTTCCAAGCAGCGTTCGTGCCGTTTCTCGCCCCGGCATCGGTGCATGAATTCGTCGAATATGGCTTGCTCGGCCTCGCCATGAGCCGTTTTGCCGGCACCTGGGTCGGCTTCAAGGCGACCGCCGACACGGTCGAGACCAGTGCCACCGTCGATCTCGGCAGCGAAACGCGCTCGATTATCATTCCGGACTTCGATTTTCCTAGCGGCGGTGTCCATATACGCAGCGGTGACATATGGCGCGAGGAAGATACCCGCCTGCAACGCTTCAAAGGCTTTGCCGCCCTCGCCTTTGCCCGGGCCAACGCGATCGACCGGACGGTCTGGGACACGCCGAAACCGCGCTTTGGCATTGTGACAACCGGCAAGGCTTTTGCCGACACGATGGAAGCACTCGACAAATTGGGCATCGATGCCAGCGCGGCGGCCGATATCGGCCTGCGGGTCTACAAAGTCGGTATGCCATGGCCGCTTGAACCCGATGGCATGCGCGCCTTTGCCGAAGGGCTGGAGGAAGTTCTCGTCATCGAGGAAAAGCGCGAATTCATCGAACATCAGCTCAAATGGCAACTCTACAATTGGCGCGAAGCCGTACGCCCGCGCGTCGTCGGCAAGCACGACGAAGACGGCAAATGGCTACTCAGTCCCGACAATGAGCTGACCCCGGGCGTCATTGCCAATGTCATCGCGGCACGTATCCAGCGCTATCACGATTCCGCAACCATTCGGCAAACGCTGGCTTTCTTCAGCGAACAGACCCGTAAGTCCGACGCCTTCACTACGCCGATCAAACGCTCACCCTATTTCTGCTCGGGCTGTCCCCACAATGGTTCGACCAAGCCACCGGAAGGCAGCCGCGCGCTCGCCGGCATCGGCTGTCACATCATGGCACTGTGGATGGACCGCGCCGAAACCTTCACCCAGATGGGTGGCGAAGGTGTGACCTGGGTCGGAGAAGCCCCCTTCACCAGCGAAACCCATGTCTTCGCCAATCTCGGCGATGGCACCTATTTCCATTCGGGCCTGCTCGCCATCCGGCAATCGATCGCTGCGGGCGTCAATATCACCTACAAGATCCTCTACAATGACGCCGTCGCCATGACCGGCGGCCAGAAACATGATGGCGAACTCAGCGTCGACCAGATCGCCGCGCAAATGGTCGCCGAACATGCCAAAAAGGTCGCGGTGCTTACCGAGGACATGACGCGCTACAAAGGCGTCACCCTGCCGGCGGGCGTCCGCCTGCTCGACCGCTCCGCCCTGCCCACCATCCAGGAGGAATTCGCCGCGACGCCGGGCTGCACGATCATCGTCTTCGACCAGACCTGCGCCGCCGAAAAGCGTCGTCGCCGCAAGCGCAAGCTGATGGACGACCCCAAGAAGCGCGTCTTCATCAACAGCGCCGTCTGCGAAGGCTGCGGCGATTGTTCGGTGCAGTCGAACTGTGTCTCGGTCGAGCCGCTCGAAACCGAATTCGGCCGCAAGCGCCGCATCAACCAGTCGAGCTGCAACAAGGATTACAGCTGCTTGAAGGGTTTTTGTCCCAGCTTTGTTGAAGTCGAAGGCGCCGAGATCAAGAAATCGGCGACCAGCGCTTTCGACCTGTCAGGTCTGCCCGAACCCAGCATCCCGGCGCCGGGCCATGGTTACAACATCATGGTCACCGGCATCGGCGGTACCGGGGTGCTGACCGTGTCGGCACTGCTCGGCACCGCCGGGCATCTCGAAGGGCTGGCGAGCACCACTGCCGACATGGCCGGCCTCGCGCAAAAGGGCGGCGCCGTCTCTTCGCACGTGCGGCTGGCGGCGAAGAACGACGATCTGCTCAGCCCGCGCATCATCGCCGGCGGCGCCGATCTGGTCCTCGCCTGCGACGCGGTGGTGGCGGCGGACAAGCCGACCCAGACGCTGATGATCCCGACGCGCACTGCCGTCGTCGCCAATGCCGATATCGCCCCGACCGCCGATTTCGTGCGCAACCGCGATCTCGATTTCCGCTCGGCGCAGGTTGAAAAGGCCATTCGCGCGGCGTCGAACCCCAATGCCTGTGAT
>JBMOFG010000412.1:0-2253 GCA_049314415.1 Polymorphobacter sp. | reverse complement strand
CGGGGTGGCCGGTGTGGCGATAATAGATCTTGTCGGTCGTCTTCTTGCCGGTGAAACGCACCTTTTCGGCATTGATGACGATGATATTGTCACCGCAATCGACGTGCGGCGTGTAGGTCGCCTTGTGCTTACCGCGCAGGCGATTGGCGATCAGGCTGGCAAGGCGACCAACGACAAGCCCTTCGGCGTCGATGATCAGCCATTTCTTCTCGACCTCGGCGGGCTTGATCGAGGCGGTGGAACGCGTGAGCATGGTTTGGTTATCCGGCAAAAAAGCGAAACGGCCGGGAACTGGCCCCGGCCGGATGACGTGCATATCGCCGAACCGGCATTTTCCGTCAAGTATTTTCGTCGCTTTGCGATGTGGTATCCAGGCACCGTATCTTTTCGGCTGCCGCGAGATAGTGTGCCAGCCAGTCGCACAGCTGCGGAATCGCATCCGGATCAGACAGATAGTCGGCAATCGGCAGCAGCGCCCAGTCCTGGCCTTCATCGCCGAAGCGCACCGCGGCAACTTCATCCTCGCTCAGATGAACGGCGAGAAAATGCGAAACAGTGACTCCGTCGGCCAGCCGATAGGCGCGGCTGTAGTGGATGCGGTCGGTCGCCACGCAGACGCCGAATTCTTCCGCCAGTTCGCGCAGGGCGCATGTCGCCGGGCTCTCGCCGCCTTCGCGGCCGCCGCCGGGCAGATCGAGCAGGCCGGGAAAGGGGATGTCGGGCTTGTCATCGCGGCGATAGACAAGCAGCGCGTCGCCGAGCAGCGCCGCCAGCTTGGTCCCGCCGAAGGGCAGGCCGTCCCAGCTCATCTGGCCCGGCTCATTCGGCGGAATGGGCCTGGAGATGGCCGAGCGCGGTCGTTTCCAGCGCCTTTGCATGCGTCGCTTCGAGTATGACTTCGGGCGCGAAGCCGGCGAGCCGTGCTTCTTCCCAGCGCACGGCGCACAGGCACCAGCGATCGCCCGGCACCAACCCGGGAAAGCCATATTCGGGGCGCGGGGTCGACAGGTCATTGCCGACGCTGCGCGAAAATTCGAGGAACTCGGCGGTCACCAAGGCGCAAACGACATGGCGGCCCTGGTCATTGGCATCGGTGTTGCAGCAACCGTCGCGGAACCAGCCGGTCATCGGCTCGGTCGAACAGGCGGCCAGCGCACCGCCAAGAACATTCTTGCCGGTCATGGTTTCTGCACCGCCCAATGCGCTGCAACGGTCGTCGCGATCACCAGCAAAGCACCGACACCCTGATGCGCAACACCAAGCGGAATGGCGACGCCCGACAGCACGGTGGCGACGCCGAGCGTGAACTGCGCCAGTATGGCGGCACCCAGCGCCAGTGCCACCGGCCCGGCCCCGGCGCGCCACAGCGTGGCGGCGACATGCAGGGCGAACAGCGCGACGATCCAGGCCAGGCTGCGATGCAGGAAATGCACCGTCACCGGATCATTGACGAGATCGGCCAGCGTTTCAGCGATCCCCGGCGGCACCAGCGCGCCGGCCATCAGCGGCCATGTGTCCGACGCATGGCCGGCGCGCATGCCAGCGACAAAGGCGCCCCAGACGATCTGCACCGCCAGCAGCGCCGCAAAGGGCAGCACCCAGCGCGAAGGCCGGGCCGTAACCGGCGGTGCGGTGCGGCGCAGGTCGAGCGCCGTCCAGATACAGCCTGCCATTATCGTCAGCGCCGTGCACAAATGCACTGCCAGTCGTTCATGCGCGACTTCGGTGCGCCCGACGAGGCCCGACGAAACCATCCACCAGCCAATCGTGCCTTGCAGCGCGCCGAGCATCAGCAGTGCCAGCAGTCGCGGTCTGTACCCGGCTGGAATCGCTTGCCGCGCCCAGAAAATGGCAAAAGGCACAGCATAGGCCAGCCCGATCACCCGGCCGAGCAGGCGGTGGACATATTCCCAGAAAAAAATTCCCTTGAACTCGGCAAGCGACATGCCGCGGTTCATCAATTGATATTGCGAGCTTGCCTGATAGGCAGTGAATTGTGCCTGCCAGTCGGCATTGTTGAGCGGCGGCAGCGTGCCCGATACGACATCCCAGCGGGTGATCGACAGGCCGGATTCGGTCAACCGCGTTATGCCGCCGACCACGACCATCGCAAAAACCAGCCCGGCGACCGCGAACAGCCAGAGCGCGATCGCGCGCGGTCGCGCCGCCTTGGCGGGCAGGGCAGGGGCGGAGACAGCGAGTGTGGCCATGCCGGATCCATAACCATGCGATAACGGTCCGCCAAGCGCGCTG
>JBMOFG010000411.1:0-2261 GCA_049314415.1 Polymorphobacter sp. | reverse complement strand
AGCAGCGCGACAAACTCCTCGCCGCCCAGCCGGCCGATAATGCCACCCGACGGGGCGATTCGGTCGGCGACATGGCGGGCGACGAAGCGCAGCACATCATCCCCCAAATCGTGGCCGAAACGATCATTGAAGCGCTTGAAATGATCGATGTCGATTAACGTCGCTGCCATTTTTTGGCCGGCGTCGCGTGTTTCGCATTGCAGGCGCGCCAATGCTTCAAAAGTGCCGCGGCGATTGAGCACGCCGGTCAACGGATCGGTAATCGCAGCGCGTTCGGCAAACCCTAGTTTTTCCGAAAGCGTGCGCGCCTTGGCGGCGGCGGCGGCGAGTTCGCCCTGCAGCCGAGTGTTGGCGGCCTGCATCGTGGTCGTGGCATCCCCCAGTTGGTCGAGCAGTGCCGCCAGGCCATTGGTGTCGAGCGGGCTGCCGAGTGCGACACCGCCGTCGGCAATGACTCGACCATAATCGGCGAGGTCGGAACGCCCGGCCTCGATTCGCCGGGTCAGCGCTTCGGCCTGGCCGTGTGCCGCCTCGACAAGTCCCCGGACGATTGTCGAGTCGACCTCGCCACAATGGGCGCGCCGCAGGGCGGTGACCGCTGCGAGATCGAGGCTGCCGCAGGCGATGGCTGTGTCGACGGCCAACGACAGATCATGGCTGTCGTCATGGACATAGCGCCACAGCAGATCGTAGACCTCGGGCAGCGGCGCAAGGCCGGTAACGAGCAGGAGCTCGCGGATCTGGTCGAACCAATGCAGCGCGGCTTTGTCGCGGGGCAAATCGGTTTCAAGCGAGACCAGCCGCATCATATCCGTCGTCATCAGCCGTCTCCTTTGTGCCCTCGGCAGGAAACGGCGGCAGGCGACAGCGTTTTAAGATGCGCGATGCATTGGCCTCAGCGCGAGCGCGGTTTTGGGTCTGCTCTGGTGTGGGGCACAAAAGCGGGGTGCCGCGGCATAGCGCTGGAGCGGGTAGCGGGGATCGAACCCGCATCACAAGCTTGGAAGGCTAGTGCTCTACCATTGAGCTATACCCGCATCTCGGCGGTTCGCCCGGCGCAGGGCATCGCTTACAGCGCGGCACGGCAGGTTTCAACTACCGCGCTGCGCTCCATCCTGGCGTTCGACCGCCCTTGCGCTGTTGGAAAGCCATCGGTATAGCCCGCAGCCCGACCCTAGGAGTGTAGCTCAGTTGGTAGAGCATCGGTCTCCAAAACCGAGGGCCGGGGGTTCGAGCCCCTCCACTCCTGCCAGTCCCGCTTGAAAAAGCGAGACAGGCAACGGGCTTGCAAGGGATCGGCCGGGTCGGTCCGGTCCGTTCGGACACCGGTTGTCCGCTCCGTTGAACCGGAGCAACAGCCGGATTTTGGTGTTTGCTGTGGTTAGATCAGACAAGAGTAAGTGATTCGATGGCAATCGATGTGAAGGCGAAGCCGGTTTCTGCCGCACCAAAGCCCCGGGTAACCCCGGGCGAATTTGTGCGTCAGGTTCGGGCCGAGATTGCCAAGGTGTCATGGCCGACGATGCCCGAGACCGTGCGCATGACGATCATGGTGCTGATCATGACGTCGTTGCTGTCGGTGTTCTTCGTCGGGATCGATCAGGTGCTTGGCCGAATCGTCAAATTCCTGCTCAGCCTCGCTGCTTAAGGTTAAGGACCAACATGTCGCGCTGGTACATCATCCATGCCTATTCCGGTTTCGAGAACAAGGTCCGCGAAGCGATCCTGACCGAGGCGACCCGCAAGGGCCTCGACGTGTTCATCGATGAAGTTTCGGTGCCGACCGAAACGGTCAATGAAGTGTTCAAGGGCAAGAAGCGCGCTGTCGAGAAGAAGGTCTTCCCGGGTTATGTGCTGGCAAAGCTCGACATGACCGATGATGTCTATCACCTCGTCAAGAACACGCCGAAGGTCACGGGCTTTCTGGGCCAGCAGAATAAACCGCAGCCGATTTCGGAAGCCGAAGCGGCGCGCATCCTGAACACCAAGGCCGAGGAAATCCCGGCTGCCAAGATGAAGAAGAAGGCCAATTTCGAGATCGGCGACCAGGTTCGCGTCCTTGATGGTCCCTTCGCCAGTTTCAACGGCCTGGTCGAGGAAATCGACTACGACCATGGCCGCGTCAAGGTTTCGGTGTCGATCTTCGGCCGGGCCACGCCCGTCGAACTGGGCTTCGAACAGGTCGAAAAGCAGAAGTAAAAAGCTGTTTTTCGATGGAGTAACCTCCCACCACCCCGCTTCCCCGCCCAACCGCCCGTCGA
>JBMOFG010000410.1:0-2262 GCA_049314415.1 Polymorphobacter sp. | reverse complement strand
CGCTGATCGCCGAAACCGGCGGCATCAACGCGATGATCGTCGATTCGACCGCGCTCACCGAACAGGTGGTACAGGATGTCATCACCAGCGCCTTTCGCTCGGCCGGGCAGCGCTGCTCGGCGCTGCGCCTGCTGCTCGTGCAGGAGGATGTCGCCCAACGCACGCTCGAGATGCTCAAGGGCGCCATGGACACGCTGGTGGTGGGTGACCCTGCCGACCCCGCCACCGATGTCGGCCCGGTCATCGACAGCGCGGCGCATGACCAGCTCGAAACCTATCGCCAGGCGCAGAAGGCGCGCTGGGTCCACAGCGTCCCTGCCCCCGCCACCGGCAACTTCATCGCGCCAACGGTCATCGGGCTCGATCGCATCGCCGATCTCGACGCCGAATGGTTCGGGCCGCTGCTCCATATCGTTACCTGGAAGGCCGGCGAACTTCCGCAGACCATCGCCGCGGTCAACACCCTCGGCTATGGCCTGACCATGGGCCTGCACAGCCGCATCGCCAGCGTTGCCGCCGGCGTGACCGCGGCGGCGCATGTCGGCAACCTTTACATCAACCGCTCAATGATCGGCGCCATCGTTGGCAGCCAGCCCTTCGGCGGCGAAGGCCGCTCGGGCACCGGCTTCAAGGCCGGCGGGCCGCATTATTTGCTGCGTTTCGTCCATGAACGGACGGTCAGCACCGACACGACGAGCGCGGGCGGTAATGCGTCGCTGCTCAGCATCGAAGATGTTGGCACGATCTGAGCCAGCCGCCGTTTACGCCGCCACAATTTGCGTTTAACAACTCCGCATGAACGCCCATAGCCCCATCGTTGCCGCGTCCGAACCGACCCGTCTTGCCGTCCCGAAAAAACAGTGGGGCACCGCGCTTGGCGCGTTGCAGCGCCTGCTCCGCGACAAGGACGCGACCGAGGAAGTCTTTGAGATCATGCGCGCGCTCAACGGCGATTCGACGCGCAAAGGCTATCATCGCCTGCTCGCCACCGCTGAAGGCGGCCGCCTCGCCTATAATCGCGAGGAACTGGCGCAAAAACTGTCGGATCGCGCCTGGCTCGCCGCACTGCCGTCGGGCAGCCTCGGCGCCGTCTACCGTGATTTCACCGATGGTGGCGGGGTGACGCCGCAAGGCTTGGTTGACGTGTCGAACCATGTCATGATGGACCTCGAACACCCCGTCGCCTGGTTCGGCCGCCGTATCCGCGATTCGCACGACCTGTGGCATGTCACCACCGGCTATGGCCTTGATTCACTCGGCGAAGCCTGCCTTGTCGCCTTTTCCTATGCGCAGACCCGCTCGCTCGGCTGGGCCTTCATCGCCGTGGGCGCAGCGCTGAAAAGCCGCAAGGCACCCGTCAAACAGCCCTATGTCGCCGCGATCCGCGAAGGCTATGCGAGAGGGCGTGCGGCGCGCTGGCTGCCGGCGCAGGACTGGACGGCGCTGCTGCCGCTGCCCCTCGCCGATGTCCGCGCCCGGCTCGGGCTGGCCCCGGCTTCGGTCTATGAATCGATCCCACTCGAACACCGCGGCAATGCGGTGCCCAAGGGCTGAACCGCTTCATGCGGGCGGCGGCACCGGGGTTGCCACCGGCGGCCGCGACCCCGCCGCCAAGTTGAGCCCCAATTCGCGAAAGCCGTCGAGCACGCCGAGCAGCACCTGCTGCTTGGTCGCCAGCAGCACGAGCAGCGATGCATCGCCGACGGTGAATTCCATTTCGACCTGAATCGAATCAAGCGTCACCGCAATGATATGGGCGCGGCGGAATTCGACATGGCGCATCGGCGTCACCACGTCCGACAGCATCGCCGGCACCGCCGCCAACAGCGTGCTGTCCGACGCCAGATCGAGGTGAAAGGTCATCACCGTCGTCCGCGCCTCGATCCGCCGCAGGTTGCGGATCTGCTGGTCGAGCAGCTTGGTGTTCGACACGATGACCTGTTCGCCGGTGATGGCGCGCAGCCGCGTGGTTTTCAGACCGATGGCCTCCACCGAGCCGGTGACTTCGCCAAAGCGGATGGTGTCGCCGACCTTGAACGGCCGGTCGAACAGGATGGACAGCGCCGCGAACAGATCACTGAAGATACCCTGCGCGGCAAGGCCAATGGCGATGCCGCCGACACCCAACCCCGCCACCAGCGCAGTGACATTGACGCCAAGATTGTCGAGAATGAGGATCAGCGCCAGCAGCCAGACCACGACATTGACCAGCACGCGGATGACATTGACGGCGCTGTCGAATTCGCCGGCATTATCCCCGTC
>JBMOFG010000409.1:0-2268 GCA_049314415.1 Polymorphobacter sp. | reverse complement strand
GCGAGCGAGCGTAGCGCGCGCAATTGCTGCCAGCGCACACCCAGCGCTGGATCGTGCCAGGCTGGGTCGATTGCCGGCCACTCGGCCAGATGGACGCTTCCCGGGTTGCTGGTCGTCCACACTTCCTCGGCGGTGAAGACCAGCACCGGGGCGAGCCAACGGGTCAGCGCATCGAGCAGCGTGCTCAGCAGGCTGCGATAGGCGCGGCGGGTCGGGTGGCTGTCGGCATCGCAATAGAGCGAATCCTTGCGGATATCGAAGACCAGCGCCGAGAGATCATTGTTCACGAAGGTCGAGATCGTCGTGACATAGGCGTTGAAATCGAAATTGCTGCTGGCCCGGCGCAGTTCGGCATCGATTTCGGCAAGGCGGTGCAGCACCCAGCGTTCAAGCTCGGGCATTTGCGCCGGGGCAACGCGTTCGGCTTCGCTGAAGCCGTCGAGCGCGCCGAGCAGGTAGCGGAAGGTGTTGCGCAGCTTGCGGTACTGGTCGGCGACGCCGGTGAGGATTTCCTTGCCGATGCGGTGATCTTCGGTGAAATCGACCGTCGCAGCCCACAGGCGCAGGATATCGGCGCCATAATCCTTCATCAGGTCGATCGGATTGGTTGTGTTGCCGAGCGATTTCGACATTTTGCGACCATTCTGGTCCATGGTGAAACCATGGGTCAGCACCGTGTCATAGGGCGCGCGACCGCGCGTGCCGCAGCTTTGCAGCAGCGATGACTGGAACCAGCCACGATGCTGGTCACTGCCTTCGAGATACAGGTCGGCCGGCCATTGCAGGTCGGGCCAGCGGCCCGATTCGAGGACAAAGGCATGGGTGCAGCCGCTGTCGAACCACACATCGAGAATGTCGGTGACGCGCTCATAGTCGGCGAGAGCATAGTCTGGCCCAAGGAAGGCCTGCGCTGCGGCCTCGCTCCACGCATCGACGCCCTGTTCGCGCACCGCGGCGATGATGCGGGCATTGACGGCGGGGTCACTCAGATATTGGCCGGTGGCGCGGTTGACGAACAAGGTGATCGGCACGCCCCAGGCGCGCTGCCGCGAGATTACCCAATCGGGCCGGCCTTCAACCATCGCGCCGAGGCGGTTGCGGCCCTTTTCAGGCACAAAACGTGTCGCGGCGATGGCGGCGACGGCTTTTTCGCGCAGGGTCTCGCCGTCGCCGGGCTGGTCCATCGGAATGAACCATTGCGGGGTGCAGCGGTAAATGACCTTTTTCTTCGACCGCCACGAATGCGGATAGCTGTGCTGGAACTTCGCCGCCGCGAGCAGCCCGCCGGCCTCGCGCAGCGCGGTGCAGATGGCGCCTTCGGGGTTGTTGAGCTTGTCGCTGATGACATTGCCCTGGCCCTGCAGCCACAGCCAGTCGGGCCGGTCGGCGCGATAGGTGCCATCGCCGAGCACGGCGAACACCGGCTCGATGCCATGCACCTTGCACAATGCGAAGTCATCCTCGCCATGGTCGGGCGCCATATGGACAAGGCCGGTGCCCTGGTCGGTGGTGACGAAATCACCGGAAAGGAAGGGGCGCGGCGTGGCGAAGAAGCCGCCGAAGTGGTGGAGGGGGTGGCGGGCGACGGCGCCGGCAAGGACTGTGCCTTTGAAGATTTTTGCTTCACCGGCGTCATCATTCCAAAAGGTGATCTGGCCTTCATCGAGGCGGTGGCCAACAGTGGTTGAAAGTCGGCTCACAAACTGCAGATAAAGGTTCGGATCGGCGCCAACGAGGAAGCTCCTTCCTTCGTATTGAAGGACGAGATAATCAACCTCCGGCCCATAAGCCAAAGCCTGGTTGACCGGGATCGTCCACGGCGTCGTCGTCCAGATCACCGCCTGCGCACCGACCAGTTCCGGCGCGTTCGGGGCTTCGACGATCTCGAACGCCACGTCGATCTGGGTCGAGGTGATGTCCTCATATTCGATCTCGGCCTCGGCGAGGGCGGTCTTTTCGACCGGCGACCACATCACCGGCTTGGCACCGCGATAGAGCTGGCCGCTGTCGGCGAATTTCAGCAATTCGGTGACGATCGTCGCTTCGGCCTGGAAATCCATGGTGAGATAGGGGTTGTCCCAATCGCCATTGATGCCGAGCCGCTTCAGTTGCTCGCGCTGGGTGTTAACCCAATGCTGGGCATAGGCGCGGCATTCGGCGCGGAATTCGACCGGCGGCACTTCGTCCTTGTTGAGCTTCCTGGCGCGATATTGCTCCTCGACCTTCCATTCGATCGGCAGGCCGTGGCAGTCCCAGCCAGGCACGTAC
>JBMOFG010000408.1:0-2271 GCA_049314415.1 Polymorphobacter sp. | reverse complement strand
CGAAATAGCGCGTGCCGTCCTGTTCCAGATCGAGAATGCCGGTGCCCAGCGCCCCCAGCGGCGCAACATCGGCGCCGCCGCCCGCGCCATTGTCGCGCGTTGGCGCCACGCCCAGCGGGCCGAGCGCCGCGTTGATCTCGGCGATCAGCGGCTTGCCCGTCTCCGCCACCTTCGACGACACCCGATACACCCGGTCCGCGCCAAAATCGCTTTCCGCCGCCAGCACGATGTTCTCGCTCGCATGCGCCGCGCCATAGGCCCGGCCGCCGTAAATGCCGATTTCCTCCGAGCCGAAAAACACCACCCGGATGGTCCGCCGCGGCTGCAACCCGGCGTCCTTGATCACCTTCGCCGCTGCCAGCGTGATCGCCATGCCGGCGCCATCGTCGATCACCCCCTGGCCGATATCCCAGCTGTCGATATGCCCGCCGATGACGATCACCTCAGCGGGTGCGCCGACGCCCGGAATTTCGCCCGAGACGTTCGCCGACTGGCCATTGGGGTTGAGGGTCGGCGTCGAAACGAGCTTCACGCTCACCGGCCCCGCCGCCAGCCGCCGTGCCAGCAATTCGGCATCGGGCAGCGACAGCGCCGCCGACGCGATCGGCGTCACCCCGGCCGGCGTGGTCGTCGATCCGGTGTGCGGATTGCGGTGGTAATCGGTCCCCAGGCTGCGGATCAGCACGCCGACCGCGCCTTTCGATTGCGCCAGCGCCGGCCCGGCGCGCCGTACCGCGCCATTGGTGCCATAGCTGCTGCCATCCTGCGCCCGCATCATCCTGTGGTCGATGAAGGCGATCTTGCCGGCAAGGCTGCCCGGCGCCGCGGCTTCGAGCGCGGCATAATCGGCGAAATAGATGACCGGCGCGATGATCCCGGCCGCCGGGGTCGCGCCGCTGCCGCCGAGCGCGGCGATGACGAGCTTCTGCCCGGTGCCGATGATCTCGGCGCTCTCGGCGCCGCGCTGCCACACCGGGATGGGGAAGGGCTCGACCTTGATGTTGACCAGCCCGGCGGCTTTCATCGCCTTGACCGCCCAGTCGCGGCCGCGCGCCTCGGCCTCGGTGCCCGCCAGCCGCTGGCCGACGGTCGTCGTCAGGTCGCTGAGCAGCGCATAGGCCGATGACGTCGCCAGCGCCTTTTCACGCACCATCGCTGCCTGTTCGGCGCGGGTCGCGGCCGCCACCGGGGCGGTGATCGCGGCAAGTGCGGCAAAGACGGAGAATCGGGCCAAGGTCTTGAAATTATGGTACTTCATGGTCAATTGTTCCCAGCGAAGTTGACAAAGTTTACGCGTCTTGGGGCTTTTTGTGCGGCCCGGTGACAGACCCAGCGCAAAACCCGCCGGAAGGCAACCTTAGCGGCGCAATCGCGTGTAGGACAGCCGCCCGCGTCGCTTGCTGCTGCCTCATCCGGTTACTACAGTCTGGCGTCCGTCAGGAGCATCCCCGCGTGCCCCACCGCCCAGCTTACACTCTTGCCCTCGCCGCCGGCCTGCTTCTCGCCGCCGCACCGCCGCCGCTCTATGAAACCCGCCCCGGTGATCCCGTGCACGTCACCATCAACGGCACCACGGTCAAGCTTGCGCTCACTACCGCCAATGTCGACAAGCTGGTGCTCAATGCCGCCACCATCGCCCGGCTCGGCATCGAACCCGCGATGATCAAGGGCAAGGCAATGGTCAAGATTGGCCCGACCACGGTGCTGCAAGGCCGCAACCGCCCGCTCGATCACCTCGTCGCCGGCGCCAAAAGCGGGGACCGCATCCTGTGGTTCGAAGGCGTTGACCAACCCGGCGCTGATGGCAGCATCGGCCCGTGGAGCATCCCCCACGATCGCGTCGCCATCCGCCTGCCCGGCGCCGGCAGCAAGCCCTACAGCTTCCCGCTGTTCGGTGACGCCAATTCGCTCAGCCTGACCAGCGTCGTCACCCCCGACTATGGCTTCGGCATGGAATTCGGCATCGAAAGCCCCAGCCTCTACCCCGTCGCCTCGGCCGCCGCCGGCGCCGCCATCGCCCGCGCGCTCGGCGGCACCGCGACCACCCAGACTTGGGACGAAGAAGTCCTGCTCGGGATCACCCGCCCGGTCCGCCGCATCGACCCTGCCGAGCGCGCGGAGAAAGCCATGCACCGTGCCGGGGAAGGTCCGCGTCTCCAGGCTCACTCCCGCCGCACGCAGCTTCTCCGCGAAGGCCAGGTTCTCGGCTGAGAGCACATCCAGCTCCGCGATATGGAGCAGCGTCGGCGGCAGTACCGAGAGATCACCGCG
>JBMOFG010000407.1:0-2275 GCA_049314415.1 Polymorphobacter sp. | reverse complement strand
ACGGCGGCGATCCGCAGGGATCGGCCCGTGTCGCTTCCGCTCCGGGCCAGCGCGGCGAGCACGACGGCGACGGCGACCACCGCCAGGCCTCCCCAGATCACTGGTTGCCGGCGAGGAACGCCACGCCGCGCCAGCCCGGCGATCAGTGGCGCGGCAATGATTTCATCGTCGGGATGGGCGAAGACGAACAGCACCGGAGCCGGTGCGGCACCGGCGCTGGTGGCGATCAGAGCAGCGGCAAGCGCACGCGCCAGCATTTCAACCCGCTTCCCAAGGGTCGTCAGGGCCGCTGCCGGCCTTCAACCTGCCGCCGACGCCGCCCAAGATAACCCCAAAGACGATGCTGGGCATTAGCCGGTCCTGCTGGAATTTCTTGCCCATGTCGCCCCTGCCGTTGTTGGTCACAGCTTAACGGCAGCGCCACGAAACGAAAGGCCGGGCACTGCGATGTGGCTGTGGCAATCGCGCGCGGGCGGCGTTACAACAGCGGCCATGTTCATCCGTCTCACCCCCGATATCAGCGTCGCCGGCCAGATTGCCCCTGAAGATTGTGCGCTGGCGGCAGCGCAGGGTTTCGTCGCCATCATCAGCAACCGCCCCGATGGCGAAGCACCGGGCCAGCCCGATGCTGCCACCATGGCCGCCGCTGCCACAGCCGCGGGCCTGCGCTTCTGCCACATTCCCATTGATCATTCGGGCTTTGCCATGCCCCAGGTCGAAGCGATGGCGGCCGAGCTTGCCGCGGGTGGCCCGGTGCTGGCCTTCTGCCGCTCCGGGACACGCTCGACCAATTTATGGGCGCTGGCCGCGGCATCGCGCGGCACCGACCCCGCCAGCATCGTCACGGCTGCCGATGCTGGCGGCTATGACGTGTCGGGCATGCTGCCCAGCCTGAACATGCTTGCTGGCAAGGCCTGATCCGCATGGTGTGGACCTCGCTGTTCGGCATTGTCACCCTGATCCTGCTCGCCCGGGCGCTGGGTTTTGCCAAGGCACCGCAGCTCGCCGATGCAGCCGATGCGCGCCGGGTCGCTGCCGATGCCCTGCACGATTTCACCGCCACCGAGGCGGCACTGGCGCGTGATGGGCGGGCGGCGCTGGTGGCGGGAAGCGATGGCCGCATCGCGCTGGTGCGCGGCTTCGGCGATCGCTGGGTGGTGCGCATCGTCAACGGCGCGAACGCGCTGGCCAGCGGCGACCGGCTGCGCATCGCGCCGCGCGAAGCGATGTTTCCGGCGGCCGAACTCGATCTCGGCCCCGCGGCGACAGCCTGGGCGCGGCGGCTGTGAGCTTTCCCGATCCCGTCCAGATGGCGGTGCCGCTGTTCATCATTGCGATCATCCTTGAAATGTTCGCGATCCGCGCCGGGGTGCGCGGCGATTATGATTGGCGCGACACCGGCACCTCGCTCGCCATGGGTTTCGGCAATACCTTTGCCGCGGTGATCTTTGGCGCCACCATCATCGCTATTGGCGGCTGGCTGGCACAGTTCCGGCTGCTCGACATACCCGCGACCTGGTGGAGCCTCGTGCTGTGCTTCATTGCTGAAGATTTCACCTATTACTGGTTCCACCGCAGCGCGCACCGGGTGCGCTGGTTCTGGGCGAGCCATGTCGTCCATCACAGTTCGCAGCATTATAATCTGTCGACGGCACTGCGGCAGACCTGGACGGGGTTCTTTTCGCTAAGCTTTGCCTTCCGGCTGCCGCTGTTCCTCATTGGCTTCCCGCCCGAAATGATCCTGTTCTGCGCCGGGCTAAACCTCGTCTACCAATTCTTCATCCATACCGAAGCGGTCAGGCGGCTGCCGTTCGGTCTGGAGTGGTGGCTCAACACCCCGTCGCACCACCGTGCCCATCATGGCACTAACGCCCGCTATCTCGATCGCAACTATGGCGGGGTGTTCATCGTCTGGGACCGGCTGTTCGGCACCTTCGAGGCGGAGCGCGATGACGAGCCGGTGCGTTATGGCATCGTGCAGAACCTCGCCACCTTCAACCCGGCCTGGGTGGCATTCCACGAATGGATCAGCATCAGTCGTGACATGGCGGCCGCCGACAACTGGAAGGCGCGCGCGATGGCGGTCTTGGGGCCGCCCGGCTGGCGCGCCGGCACCACCGCCGATACGATCCGTGCGCCTTGGGAAGCGTCGCGCCCCGCCGGATCGTCTGCTGCAACCCTAGCTGCCACAGCGCCGGCCGAATGATTGACCGGCGCGCGGCCCTGCTGATGGGCGGCGGGGCGGTGCTGACCGGCGGGGCGCTGCGCGCTATCG
>JBMOFG010000406.1:0-2275 GCA_049314415.1 Polymorphobacter sp. | reverse complement strand
CATCCGGCCATCAACGATACGCGGTCACCTTGCCATCATCGGTCAGCACATAGGCCATGTTGCCGGCCACAATCGGCGGCAGGAAGGCCGCCGCACCCAGCTTGGTGGTCCGGATCAACTTGCCGGTATAGGGCGAGATGGTCACCATTTCCTTGTTGGAACCTACGACAACCAACTGGTCCGACGCCAGGACCGGGCCGGACCACTGGATCGGGTCGGCCTTCTTCTTTGGCTTGCGGTAATGCTGGAGTTGATAGACCCAGCGCACCTTGCCGTCACCGCGGGTCAGGCAGACAACTTCGCCTTCGATGGTGACCAGAAAGACAAACTCGCCTGCCACCCAAGGCGTCGAGGTCCCGGCAAAGTTGCGTTCCCAGACGCGTTGCCCCGTTGCGAGTTCCAGCGCCGCCATGCGGCCACCATGGCCGATGGCGTAGACACGGCCGCGATCGATGACCGGCGATGCGTCGATATCCGACAATGCCGCCATGGCGGTCGATCGGCCGGTTCGCGCCAGTGCGTCGGACCAGACCGTGCGGCCGTTTTCGGCGCGCAGGGCGTTTAATTCGCCGCTGGAAAAACCCACAACCACGGTATCCAGTGCAACGCCGGGGCTGGCGGCGCCGAGCAGCCCTGCGACTTCGACCGTGCCCGAAACATTCCACAGCGCCTCGCCCTTGTCGGCGCTCAGCGCAAAGAGTTGATTGTCCTGCGTGAGGACGAACAGGCGGTTGCCGGCAACGGTGGGAGCGCCACGCAGCGGCGTCGCCATTGTCTGGCGCCAGATTTCGGTGCCGGTAGCGGCATCAAATGCCGCGACGATGCCATAGCCCGTGGTCGCAAAGACGCGCCCGTCGGCGCCGCCAACCCCGCCGCCAAAGGCCGCATTGCTGTTTTTCTTGGGCACGCTGATGCGCGCGGCCCACAATTGTCGCCCGGTTCGCGCATCAAAGGCCCGCACCTCCCCCGCGGTATCCATGGTATACAGCTTGCCCGCCATGACGATCGGCCCGGCATTGAGCCGGCGGGTGCCGCTGCTGCCCTGCCCGATCGACGCGCTCCAGCCGCGCGTGATTGTTTCGGGCAGGGTGAGTTGGCCATTGCTCTTGGAAGCCGAACCACCGGCCTGCGCCCATTCGTCATTGGTTTCGGCGATCGGCAGGACGACGGCAAGATCTTGCAGTTCGGGTTCGGCGACGGCGCGTGATTCATAATTGAGCACCGGAATGCGTTCGCCCACCGTCGGCGTTCCGGGCTTCTTGCCGGGTTTGAGAATGCCGCAACTCGACAACGCCAGCGCCGCCACGACAACAAATCCGACAAGTGGCTTGGTCACAGCAGGGCCCTTATTTGGCAGCAGGAGCAGGAGCGGCCGGTTCGGTGGCAAGTGCCTCCGCAGGCCGCAATGCTGTGGTTTCAACACCTAATGACAACGCCAGTTGCGCAGCGCGGTTGCGCAGACTGCCCGGCAGGCTGGTATCGCGCACCACCGCGACAAGCAAAGGCTTTGCCATCTCAGGCTTGCCGGCCTTGACATGGGCGAGCGCGGTCATTTCGCCGGCAATGCCAAACCAGGGATTGCCCGGTACAGCAAAAGGCTTCAGCCGCGCTACCACTGTGGCCGCCGGCAGCGCGTCATAGTTGAGCCGTACCGACTTTATCACTGCGGCATCGCGCAGCGGTTGCGGCTGCGCCGTGTCAGCGGCGACCGCATCGAGCAGCCCTGTCGCCTTGGCGATATCGCCGACACCGACCGCATCGGCGGCCTGCATCATCTGCGCCAGCGGACGATAGCCCTTGGGGCCCTCCTTGGCGAGCGTATCGAGCAGCGGCCGGGCGGTGGCCGTATCGCCGACTTCCAGCTTGGTCAGTGCCTGGTTGAAATTTTCACCGGCAATGCCAGCCTGTTTCGCCTGGCTGTCACGCCACCACAGCCCGGCGGCGACCGCTGCGAGAAACAGCACGAGAATGGCAATGCCAAGCTTGCCATAGCGCTGCCACAACGACAGCACCTGGTCACGGCGCACGCCTTCGTCGACTTCGCGCAAGAAGGCCTCGTCGGAATCCGGGGGTGTCACGGCCAAGGTTCAAATGCTCCTTTGCGAGCGGCGCCTAGCCTGACGGCCTGCGCGCACCACGCTTTCCCGACGGTGAATGCCCGAACCAACATCAGAGATAAAGTTGTTTCTCGGTCGGGAAGCGTCGGCTGCGCACCGCGTCGGCATAGGCTGCAGCCGCCGCATCGATACGCACTGCCAGATCGTCGAAGCGTTCG
>JBMOFG010000405.1:0-2276 GCA_049314415.1 Polymorphobacter sp. | reverse complement strand
CACATCCTTGAGCCCGGCAGCGGCGAAGCCCGCGACCAGGCGGCGCTCGCCCAGCCGGGCTGCCTTGCCTATTCCTGGTGCGCCGATCCGCATGATCCGGCGCGGGTGCATGTGTTCGAGGAATGGACATCCACCGAGGCACTGGCGGCGCATCTGGCCGGGCCGGCCTATCGCGGGATGCTTGGCCATATCCAGGGCCATGGCATCACCAGCGCGGTGAGCCACAAATATGCCGTCAGCGCCAAACAACCGGTCTATGACCCCGAAGGTCGCCCGCGCGCTGATTTTTTCTGATTAGCCTTTGAAGAAAGGGCCGCAGCAACAACTGCGGCCCTTTTCATATCTTTTGCTCAAAAAGCGGCAGATACCGAGAATACCACCTTGCCGCTGGAGATCGGATCGCCACCGGGCACCTGGAGTTTCGAAAAATTCGGCTGCAAGCGCAGGAATTCGGCGCTGGTCTTGCTGATGTCGGTATCGACATAGGCGACACCCAAGGTGACGGGGCCGACAATGAAATCCGCGCCGACCAGCCAGTCGAAATAGGAACCCGTCGGCGCAACTGAAGTGCCATTGGGACCAAGGCCGGGGTTACCGTCGGAATAGCCAAGATGCGCTTTCAGCGTCAGCGGCGTATCCTGAATGCCGAAGGCAGCATCGCCCCAGAGATACAGATTGTCTTCCTTGTCACCGCTACGGCTTTGTGGATGGTTCGACCAATTGCCCAGCGCTGACTGACTCCAAGCATAAGCGACCCCGGCGGTCAGCGCGACCGGGCCGGCAGTACCGCTCAACTTGGCATAAGGCTCGAAGAATGACGTCAGGGTGGCGCCGCCCGGATACTGATAGAAGGTGCCACCGACATCGAGCGTGCCGGCGCCGACCGGCAGCTTGTAGCCAGCGAAGAGGTCAAGTTCGAGGTTAGGGCCACCAAAGGTGCCCCAGCCGGCGAGGTTGGAGGCCCAGAAGCCGCCATAAGCACCCGATTCGTGGTTCAGCGTCAGGCCGCCCTGCACCGCGAGACCGTTGTTGGACTGCGATACGCCGCGGAAACGATAGTCTGAAACCAGGGCAACCGAACCCGACACGGTGAGCGCCGGCTTGGGCTCATCGGCAGCAAAAGCCGGAACGGCAGCGGCGAAAGCGGTCAGTGCCGCAGCACTGGCAAGGATATGGGCGGTAAAATTGCGCATGGAACATTTTCCCTATCTTGGGGTTGAATGTTCCTCTCCCTCTGCCTTGCTGCACCTCTCATCCCGAAGCCGGGGCGGGGCACATTCCAAGCAGCCCATATTTATGGGCAGGCACGACGCTGCTTGTATAGTGCAGCGCAGCAAAAAAAGTTCGTTTCGAACAAATATTACGCATTTGTCACAAAACTGCGGCGCCGGGCCCGCCTTTCAGCGGGCAGTCGGCGGCGTGGCGCTGCGCGACGCCCGCGATCAGGTCGCTGCCGTGATCAGGCTGATCTGATTGGCGATCAATTGCCGTGCCATGACAGGATCGAGTTGTTGTTCAAATCGCAGACGTTGCCAGCATTCGAAGCTGAGCAGCATGTCCATCGCTTCAAAAACCAGGGGTTTGCCGGCAATCGCCGCCGGCAGAACCTGTACCAGCCGCTCGCGAAGCACTCGGGACACCGCCTGCTGGTTGACTGCCAGGGTCGACGATAAATGGATGTGTGCATCTCCCGCGCGCTTGAAGGGCAGCAACTGTTCGTAGACCCCGGCGCGCCACTCGATCATTTCGTCAAGGATACCGCGCCAGTCAGGGCTGACATAAGGCGCGAGTGCCGCCAAGTAGACCTGCACATTACGCAGCCATATTTCAGCGTACAGGCTTTCCATGTCCTTGAAATGCCGGAACACGCTGCGCAGTCCGACACCGGCACGTGCCGCCACATTTTCGGCCGACGGGGTAATATGGCCCTCGGCAACCAGCGCCATTACCGCATCGACGATACGCGTACGACTTTGTTCGGAACGGCGACGGCGGCCATCGGTTGCATGGGGCGAATCATCGGCAGTCATGCGGCGTCCTTACATTGCCGCTTCAATTCGCCCAATAGACATATGACTCGCCCTTCACTGGCCGGGTGCCGAGCGGCCGGTCGATGGCGATCGGCGCCCGGACCAGCGAATCCCACGCCGCCGGCTGCTGGGTGGCATCATGCGCCGCCAACCGCGCCTTCAGGCTTGCAACGATGGCGGGGTTGACGGCTGCCACGTCACGGCGCTCGGTCGGATCGGTCTTCAGATCGAAAAGTCGGTCCTCGC
>JBMOFG010000404.1:0-2279 GCA_049314415.1 Polymorphobacter sp. | reverse complement strand
AACCGCCATGCGCCTGCAGGCGCTCCACAGCGCGGCGCAGCAGCGGCACACCGGCGACGGCGCGATATTGTTTGGGCACGCCGCCACCGGCGCGCACCCCGGCACCCGCGGCAACGACAAGTGCGTGCGCATTTCCGGGGGTATCTGCAGGGCCAGGGACGAGCATGGCCATTCCCCTATCGCACGGCTTGCTTGCCGAACAGAGGGAAAGCCGATATGGCGCGTGCCTGTTTTTCAGGCATGGTTGTGAACCGTATTCCCCCCATCTCCATCGGGCCGCTGGCGCTCGCCATGCCGGTCATCCTGGCGCCAATGACAGGCGTCACCGACCGGCCGTTCCGCACGCTCGTCAAACGCTATGGTGCCGGACTGACGGTGACCGAGATGATCGCCAGCGAAGCGATGATCCGCGATACCCGCCAGTCGCAGCAAAAGGCCGCCTGGGACCCGTCGGAAGAGCCGGTGAGCATGCAGCTTGCCGGGTGCGACCCCGAACGCATGGCCGAAGCGGCGAAGCTCAACGAAGGGCTGGGCGCCGCGATCATCGACATCAACATGGGCTGCCCGGTGAAAAAGGTCGTCAACGGCCATGCCGGCTCGGCGCTGATGCGCGAACCCGAGCTTGCCCGCCGCATCATCGAAGCCACCGTCAAGGCGGTGAAGGTGCCGGTAACGCTCAAGATGCGCATGGGGTGGGACCATGCCAGCCTCAACGCGCCGGAACTGGCGCGCGTCGCCGAGGATCTGGGCATTCAACTGATCACCGTCCATGGCCGTACGCGCTGCCAGCTTTACACCGGCACGGCCGATTGGGCCTTTGTCCGCAATGTGAAAGACGCGGTAAAAGTGCCAGTGATCGTCAATGGCGATATTTGCTCGATTGGCGATGCCGAAGCCGCGCTCGACCAATCGCGGGCCGATGGCGTCATGATCGGCCGCGGCGCCTATGGCAAGCCCTGGCTGATTGCCCAGGTGATGGCGGCGCTGACAGGGCAGCCAGTGCCGGCCGATCCGGCGCTGGCCGAACAACAGGCGCTGGTCCGCGAACATTATGGCCTGATGATCGACCTGTACGGCCCGGTTATCGGGGTCAATCTCGCGCGCAAGCACCTTGGCTGGTATACCAAGGGGCTGCACGACTCCGGCGCTTTTCGCAACGCCGTCAACCAGATCGCCGATCCGGCCGTGGTGCTCGACATGGTCGATCGCTTCTACGAAGCGCAACAGGCCGCCGCGCTGGCTGAAAAGGCTCTGGCTGCTTGAGCACCGCTGCCGAGCACCTGCTCGCCGGGCTGGCGGTGCCGGCGGTGCTCGTCCGCCCCGATGGCATGCCGGCCCGCGCCAATCTCGCCGCCGAAGTCTTTCTCAACGCCAGCGAACAGGCGCTGACCGAGCGTGGCTGGCCGGCGGCTTTCGGCCAAAATACCGCCGTCGAGGAATTGGTGCGCCGTGCCCATGCCGAAGGCACGAGCTGCGCTGCCTATGACCTGGCGCTGCACTTTGTCGGCGGCCGTACCGCCCGAGCCGATATCCTCGTCGCCCCGGTCGGCGATGCGCCCGACTGGCTGGCGGTTGCGTTCCAGACCCGCGCCGTAGCCACATTGGTGGATCGCCAGGTGCATCAGCAGGCGGCGGCGCGCTCGGCGGTCGGGGTGGCGGCCATGCTGGCGCACGAGATCAAGAATCCGCTGTCGGGCATTCGCGGTGCCGCGCAACTGCTCGACGGTGATGTGCCGATGGCCGGTGATGACCGCCGCGAACTCACCGATCTGATCGTTACCGAAGTCGACCGTATCGCCAAGCTTGTCGACCGCATGGAAAGTTTCACCGATACGAGGCCACTCAAGCTGCATCCCGAGAATATCCATGAAGTGCTCGGCCATGTCCGCCGTGTCGCCGAACAGGGTTTTGCGCGCGGTGCGACGATCAGTGAACGTTATGACCCGTCCTTGCCACTGGTGACCGGCAACCGCGATGCGCTTATTCAGGTCTTTCTGAATCTGTTGAAGAATGCCGCCGAAGCCCTTGGTGAAAATGGCCATATTCAAATGACAACTGCCTATAAGCCGGGGCTGCGAGTGCGCGGTGAAGGTGGCCGCAGACCGGTTTCGCTGCCGCTTGAAGTGCACATCATCGACAATGGTCCGGGTATCGATCCCGATCTCGCCGATCATGTCTTCGAGCCCTTTGTCTCGACCAAGCGCGGTGGCTCCGGCCTCGGGCTGGCGCTGGTTGCCAAGATTGTGGCCGATCATGGCGGTGTCATCGAATATGAACGT
>JBMOFG010000403.1:0-2284 GCA_049314415.1 Polymorphobacter sp. | reverse complement strand
GCTTCAAATCGTTCCGCAGCCATATCTGGACCGATACCGACCCGGCGCGCACCGGGACGCTGCCGTTCGTTTTCGAAGACGGTTTCGGGTTCGAACGCTATGCCGATTATGCGCTCGATGTGCCGATGTACTTTGTCTATCGCGACGGTAAATATATTGATGCGGCGGGGCTAAGCTTTCGCGATTTCCTCGCCGGCAAGCTGAGCGTGCTGCCTGGTGAAAAACCCAAGCTCGGCGACTGGAAGGACCATCTGTCGACAGCTTTCCCCGAAGTGCGCCTGAAGGGCTATCTCGAAATGCGTGGCGCCGACGGCGGGCGCTGGGACCGGATCTGTGCACTGCCGGCGTTCTGGGTCGGGCTGCTTTATGACGATATTGCGCTCGATGCGGCGTGGGAACTGGTCAAGGGCTGGAGCCATGTCGAGCACGACCGGCTTCGCACCGAGGTGCCGCGGCTCGGCCTGCAGGCTGCCAGCCCGAATGGGGGCACGTTGCAGGACCTTGCCAAGCAGGTGCTCGACATTGCCGACAAGGGGCTGGCGCGCCGCGCTCGACTCAACAGAATGGGCGATACCGAACAGGGCTTTCTCAACCCGCTGCGCGAGATCGCGGAAAGCGGTCTGACCAATGCTGACCGCATGCTAGCGTTGTACGATAGCGACTGGGGCGGCGATGTGTCGAAGGTCTATAACAGCGAAAGCTTCTGAGCGGGAACTGCGCGGCGCGGCGATCGTTTTGGTGCACTCGTACCGAACGGAGTTCGCGACATGTTGAAATGGGCCGCAATTTTCGCCGTCATCGCCTTTGTGGCGGGCATTCTGGGGTTCGGCGGCCTCGCCGGCGCTGCTTGGGGCATTGCCAAGCTGCTGTTTTGGGTCTTCATCGCTATCGCGATGATCCTGTTTGTCCTCGGGCTGACGATCTACAAAAAGGTCGGCTGACCGGTCACAACCCGCGTCGTGCCGCCGCGTAAAGCGCGATAGCCGCGGCGTTGGAGACGTTGAGGCTCTCCATCGCTTCGTTGATCGGCAGCCTGGCGAGTTGATCGCAACGCTCTCGGGTCAGTGGGCGCATGCCTTCGCCTTCTGCGCCAAGGATCAGGCAGGGCTGCGTCTTGGCCATTGCCGTCTCCAGTTCAGCACTGGCACTACCGTCCAAACCGATGCGCCAGAAGCCGGCGTCGCCGATTTCATCGAGTGCGCGGGCAAGGTTTACGACGCGGCTCCATTTCAGCGTCTCAAGGGCGCCCGATGCCGCACGTGCCAGTACACCCGATTCGCCCGGAGCATGGCGATCCTGCGTCACCAGTGCCCGCGCATTGAAGGCGGCGGCGCTGCGCATGATCGCGCCGACATTGTGCGGGTCGGTGACCTGGTCGAGGACGATGATCGGCCGGTTGTCGCCATCGCGTAACGCATCGGCGAGGATGTCGCCGAGCCAGACCGATTCCAGCGGCTCGACTTCAAGCACGAAACCCTGGTGCGGCGCATCGGGCGGCACCAGTCGTCCCAGGTCGTGATCGTCGCCATATTGGACGTTAAGGCCCTTGGGGATGACGACGGTCTTGGCGGTCTGCGGTGTCAGATATAATTTGCGGAAAAGGCGTTCCGGATTGTCCAGCGCCGCGAATACGGCGTGGCGTCCATAGAGCCGCGGATAGCTGCTCTTTGGTCCATGATTCTTCGTTACTGGTCTGCGTCCCATGCGGCGGCCTTAGTCAATTTGGCTGCGCCTGTCATGCCGCCGATTGGAAGAAAGTGGTGGAGGGGGTTGGATTTGAACCAACGTAGGGAAAACCCGGCAGATTTACAGTCTGCTGCCATTGACCGCTCGGCCACCCCTCCACGCAGCTTTCGCTTGGCATGCGAAAGAGGGGGCCTAGTGGCGAATGGGGCGACGAGTGTCAACGCTTTTGGTGGCTGCCGCGCGCCATGGCCCGGTCATGGTTCAACTCAACTCGGGCAGTACCCGATCTCGGCCGAGGCGTTTGGCAGCGTAAAGCGCCATGTCGGCGCGCTTGATCAGACTGTCGGCATCATCATCGGCGCGGTCGCCGGCGATTCCGGCGGAAAAGCTGATCCGCCCCATGCTTGTGCCATCGCTGATGTTGCGGATGATCTGCCCGGCAAGTTCGGCTCGGACCCGGTCGATGACCGCGACAGCGCCATGCACGTCCTGATCGGGCAGCAGCGCGACAAACTCCTCGCCGCCCAGCCGGCCGATAATGCCACCCGACGGGCGATTCGGTCGGCGACATGGCGGGCGACGAAGCGCAGCACATCAT
>JBMOFG010000402.1:0-2286 GCA_049314415.1 Polymorphobacter sp. | reverse complement strand
TCCTGTTGCGATGCCTCGACAGGATTAAGGCGTTTCGCATTTGCTCGCAGCAACTCGCCGGAACTGGACAGAAGCCGAAACACGCTTGGCGATGCGGCTTTATTTCGAGCTTCCGTTTGGCAAACTGCATCAACGACAAACCGATATTATCGCGCTAGCCGATCTCCTCGACCGCTCACCCTCGTCGATTGCGATGAAGCTGGTCAATTTCGCGAGTCTGGATCCTGCAATCATCGGCAGCGGCCGAAGCGGGCTTGCAAACAACTCACGGCTGGACCGCAAAATCTGGGAAGAGTTTCAAGCCGACTGGGCAGGAATGATCGAAACATTCCATGAAGCGGAGAACGGCACAGAAGCCAGCAATGATAGCGCAATGACGTCGGACGCCTCTTTCCCGACTTCATCAATTACAGCGGTCGATAGCGAACGAATGGCACTGACTAAGCTCCGTCGCGGCCAAGATTTTTTCAGGCGCGCCGTCCTTGCTAACTTTGACCTGCATTGCTGCATTACCGGTATCGCGGAGCCGGCTTTGCTGGTGGCCAGCCACATCATTCCTTGGCAGTCGGACGAACAAAATCGCCTGAACCCGCGTAATGGACTTGCGCTCTCCGCCACCTTCGACCGCGCTTTTGATCAAGGATTGATTACCATTAACGAGAACCTGAAAGTCTTGATTAGCAACAGACTGTTAAGACATGACAACGAGCCAACGCGCGAGATGTTCTCCAAGTTCGACGGTCAACCGATAGCAATACCGAGGAAGCTATCCTTGGATGCGGGTGCCATCTGCTTTCATAACGAATGGGCTCGCTCGACCAACTCTTATCGCTAGCGTCAAATAGGACGATGAGCCCCGCCTCTGCCCACGAAAGCCTGTCCTACAGGCGGTGAATCTGCTACCGCGTCCAAGTTCTTTGCAATTGCTGAATCATGTCCTTCCGCGCGGACGCGCTGGTACGCGTTGCGTCCAGGCGACTCGTTATTGCGAATTATTTGCAGAAAAAATTGCATTCGGCGTTACCTTCGTGTCTTTCTTAAACTTCGGTAACTGAAATTTTCGCTGCTGGGCCGCGGCAAAGCCGCGTCCTGACGTCAGACGGGTTCGGCGAGCTGCGGCTCGCCGCCCCGCTAGCCGGGCTTGCGCCTGTCGGCGCGTAGCTGGCGCTGCGCGCTCGCGGCGCTGCACCTAAAACACCGGATCGTGCATCCCGCATTCGGTCTTGTCCCACCCCCGCCAGCGCCCGGCGCGTGGGTCCTCGCCGGGTTGCACCTGTGATGTGCACGGCACGCAACCAACGCTGGGATAGCCTTGCGCCTCAAGCGGGTGGCGCGGGAGCTTCCTCGCCGCGAACGCCGCGTCGAGCGCCGCCTTGTCCCAATCGGCGAGCGGGTTGATCTTCAACCGGCCTTCATCGATCTCGAAGCGTGGCAAGCCAGTGCGGGCGCCCTGAAAGCCCTTGCGGCCCGAAATCCAGGCATCGAACGGCGCCAGCGCGCGGCGCAGCGGCTCGACCTTGCGCAGGTTGCAGCAGCCATCGGGATCGTAACTCCAGCGCAGGCTGGTCGCGTCCTTTTCGGCGAGCAGGCGCGGATCGGGGCGGAAGACGCGCAGGTCGGTGAAGCCCAGCCGCTCCGAAAGCTCGTCGCGATAGGCGAGCGTTTCGCCGAAAATCTTCTGCGTGTTGATGAAGATGACCGGCACATCCTTGTCGGCCGCGGCCACCATATCGAGCAGCACCGCCGATTCGCTGCCGAAGGACGAGACCGCCGCGACCCGGCCCTTAAGCTCGCCCGCAAGCAGGTCGGCGAGCATGGCAACGGTACCGATGCCGGCATATTTCGCGGCCAACCGCGCGACATCGGCAGCGGTGAACGACGGCGCCGGCGCAATGCTGTCGATGCTGCGCTGCGGCGCGCTAGCCATGCCGCAGCGCCCAGACCGGCGCCTTGCCGTCCGCCGCCTTCATATAGACATAGGGGTAGCGATCGAGCGTCGCCTGGACGACCTTGGGATCGAGCGGCTTGTTCGGCGCGAAGCTGTCGAAACCGGCGCGGCGCATGAAGCCGATCTGATCGACCAGCACATCGCCCGCCGCGCGGATTTCACCGGTAAAGCCCGCCTGACGCAACACCGCCGCCGAGGAATAGCCGCGGCCATCGCGGAATTTCGGGAAGGCGATCTCAACCAGCTTGAGCCGGCCGAGATGCGGCACGAGATTGCGGGCATCCTCGCCGGGTTCGATGCGGACGGCAGCGAAATTGCCGCCCGACAGGAAATCGGCG
>JBMOFG010000401.1:0-2294 GCA_049314415.1 Polymorphobacter sp. | reverse complement strand
CATAAAGCGTGCCTTGCGGACCGCGCAGCACTTCGACCCGCTCCAGATCGGCGACATCGAAGATCGAGCCCTGCGCCTTGGCGATATAGACGCCGTCAAGATACAGGCCGACCGCTGGTTCCCAGGTGATCGCCGGGTTGATGGTGACCGAGCCGCGGATCGAAATCTGCGAGATGGTCTTGTTCGACGGCGCCCGTTCGATCTTCATATTCGGGGCCAGCGCGCCGAGATCGCCGATTGAGGTGATGCCACGCGCTTCGATGAAGGCGCTGCCGATGGCCGAAATGGCAATCGGCACGTCCTGGACGTTTTCGGCGCGTTTTTGCGCGGTGACGACGATTTCGGCGAGGCCATTGTCTTCACTTGCCGCCGTCTGCGCGGCTGCGTTGCTGCCGCACATGAGTGCGGCTAGGCTGGCGCCGGTCAACAGAGTACGTATCATTGCAATTCCCCCGAATTTGCGCCCGGTGCCTAGCCGGACTGAATTTCAGATTCATAGCAGGTCCGGCCTCATCCCGCAATGAACATGCCAAATTATTACGCAAATCGCCACTGTGAAGCGAGTTTTTGAACTAATCGCGCAGGGCGGGCGGTTTGGCCTTGTCAATGCCGTGGCCGAATTGGATAGTGGCTGCAGGAGACATGACCATCATGGCCGATACGGAACTACAGACGCGGATCGAACGGCTGGAGGCGCTCGACGCCATCCGGCAGTTGCCGGCCAAATATGCGCTGGCGCTCGATATGCGCGACATGGACGCCATGGTCGGGCTATTTCCCGCCGATGTTCGCGTCGGCAAGGGGGCCAGCGGCCGCGCCGCGCTGCGCGCCTATATGGACCGTACGCTGCGCTCGCCATTTACCGGCACGTCGCACCATATCGGCGGCCATATCATCGAATTCGACGATGCCGCCCACGCCCATGGCATCGTTTATTCCAAGAACGAGCATGAAACCGGCGACGAATGGGTGATCATGCAGATGATGTATGTCGATGATTATGTGCGCGAAGCTGGGCGTTGGTATTTCGCCCGGCGGTTGCCGCTCTATTGGTACGCAACCGATCTCAACAAGCCGCCGATCGGCGACAACAAGATGCGCTGGCCGGGCACCGAATGGAGCGACGGCGGCTTTCACAAGCTGTTTCCCAGCTTTGCCGATTATTGGGCGCGCGAAGGTGACCATGACGGCCCGGTGCCCGATCCGGCGCCGGCGGAACAATTCCTCGCAACGATGCGCCGCGGTGTGGCAGCGCCCAAGGTAAAGGTAAGGGCAGACTAAGCCCCACCGGGAGCGTCAGAAATAATAGCTGGCGCCATTGGCGACGAGGACCGCGCCATTAACAAAGCTGGCATCGTCGCTGGCGAGATAGGCGACAGCGGCTGCGATCTCCGATGGTTGCGCCATGCGGCCGAGCGGGATCGAGGCTTCCATCGACTTGATCCATTCGTCGGGAATCCCCGCCATGACTGGCGTGTCGGTCGGTCCGGGCGCGACGGCGTTGACCCGGATGCGCCGCGGCGCGAGTTCGCGCGCCAACTGCCGGGTCAGGCCGATCAGGGCGGCTTTCGAGGTGACATAATGCGGTGAGCCCTCCCCGGATTGCGCCGAGGTCGAGCTGATATTGATGATCGCGCCGGGGTTGCCATCGGCGGCGAGCACCCGGGTGAATTCGCGCGCCAGGTAGAAGGCGCCGTTGAGGTTGACCGCCAGCACCGCCGCCCAGCCGTCATCCGCCATATGGATGAGCTGGTCTATGATGGTCGTCGCCGGACCTCCGGCGGCAAGTTCGGCGTTGCGCTGCGCCATGCTGGCATAGAATTGCGCCGACCCGTCGTTGGGCGCGGCGCCGATGCCGGCGTTGGCGACCGCAATGTCGAGCCGGCCGAAAGTGCTGCGCGCCGCCGCGACCGCGGCCGCTACCGATGCGCTGTCGGCGACGTTGCAGGCGAGCGCCAGATGCTGCGCCGGATCCGCCGCGCCGGCGATGGTTTCCGCCGCCGCACCGGCATCAAGATCGAGCGCCGCCACCCGCGCACCATCCGCCGCCAGCCGCTGCACGATCGCCCGGCCGATGCCGCGCCCGGCACCCGTTACGATCGCGCTGCGCCCGGTCAATTTACCTGTCATCAGTCGTTGGCTCCGGTGAGATGGCGGGCTGCGACATAGCCGAAGGTCAGCGCCGGGCCCAATGTTGCGCCGGCACCAGGATAGCTTTCGCCCATCATCGTCGCGGCATTGTTACCGGCGGCATAAAGCCCGGGGATCGGGTTGCCGGCGGTATCGAGCACCCG
>JBMOFG010000400.1:0-2299 GCA_049314415.1 Polymorphobacter sp. | reverse complement strand
TCATGCAGGGCAAGAACATCCTCCTCCTCGTCGGCGGCGGCATCGCGGCTTATAAATCGCTCGAACTGGTGCGCGAATTGCGCCGCGCCGGCGCCAGCGTCACGCCGATACTCACCGATGGCGGCGCGCGCTTCGTTACTCCGCTCAGCCTGTCGGCGCTGGCGGAAAGCCCGGTGCGTACTTCGCTCTGGGATCTCGAGGCCGAAGCAACGATGGGCCATATCGCCCTCTCACGTTCGGCCGACCTGATCGTCGTCTGCCCGGCGACCGCCGACTTAATGGCGCGCGCCGCCACCGGCCACGCCGACGACCTGGCAACGACGCTGCTGCTCGCCACCGACACCCCGGTGCTGATGGTGCCGGCGATGAACGTGCACATGTGGCTGCACGCGGCCACCCGCCGCAATGTCGGCACGCTGCGCAGCGATAACGTTACCGTAATGGAACCTGCCAGCGGCGCCATGGCGTGCGGCGAAACCGGTCCGGGGCGCTTGCCCGAAGTCCCCGCCATCATGGCGGCGATAGCCGATGCGCTGGCGGGCTGCACCCACCGCCTCGCCGGGCGGCACATGCTGGTCACCGCCGGACCGACCCATGAAGCCATCGACCCGGTGCGCTATATCGGCAACCGGTCATCGGGCAAGCAGGGCTATGCCATTGCCGCCGCGCTCGCTGCCGAAGGCGCGCGGGTGACGCTCGTCTCCGGCCCGGTCGCGCTGGCGACGCCGCCCGGTGTCACCCGCATCGATGTGATCAGCGCCCGCGAAATGGCCGCTGCCGTCGCCGCCGCCCTGCCCGCCGATGCGGCAATCATGGTCGCCGCGGTTGCCGACTGGCATGTCGAGCCCGCGACCTCCAAGCTGAAGAAATCCAAGGGCGCGCCGCCGCCGATCAACCTCGTCGAAAACCCCGACATTCTCGCCACCACCGGCCATGCCGCCAACAGGCCGGCACTGGTTATCGGCTTTGCTGCCGAAACCGACGATCTGATCGCCCATGCCACTGCAAAGCTGGCGAAAAAGGGGGCCGACTGGATTGTCGCCAATGATGTGTCGGAAGGCGTGTTCGGTGAAGACCGTACCCATGTCCATCTCATTACCCATCATGGCCGCGAGGATTGGGGCGCCGCGAGCAAGGCCGATGTCGCGGCACGGCTGGCTGCCCGCATCGCCGACACGCTGTAGATGCCCCACATCCTCGTCGATGCCGACGCCTGCCCGGTGAAGGACGAAATCTACCGGGTTGCAGTTCGTTACGGCATCGCCGCAGTCGTCGTCAGCAACAGCGGCATGCGCCTGCCCGGCCACCCGCTGATTACCCAGATGATCGTATCGGGAGCCTTTGATGCCGCCGACGACTGGATAGCCGAACAGGCCGGCCCCGGCGCGCTGGTCATTACCGGCGACATATTGCTCGCCGACCGCTGCCTGAAGGTCGGGGCCACCGTGCTGGCGCACAATGGCCGCGCCTTCACCACCAGTTCGATCGGCGCCGCCATTGCCACCCGCGCCATCATGGCCGATCTGCGGGCGGGCGGCGATGTGCTTCCTGGCGGACCGGGGGCATTTTCCAAGACAGACCGTTCGCGCTTCCTGCAGGCGCTGGATACGGCACTGGTGAAGCTGCGCTAGACGCTCCCCAAAAGCACGGGCGCTATTTCTTCAACGCCAGCAGCGCGAACGTCGCCAGCCAATGTTCGCCGGCATAGTCGCCGGCAATACGCGGCAGGCCCGCCGCCAGATGCGCGTCCGCCGTCACCATTATCGCCGCACGGGCCGGATCATCCACCGCCAGAATCGCCGCGATACCGCGCCAGCACCAGGCCCGGCTGAGCGCCAGGCCGTCGAGATGAGCGATCTTGCCATCGCTGCGGTCACTCACCATCGCCGGGGTGAACAGGCTAGCCGGCAAGCCGATGGCAGCGCCAGGCAGGAAGGCGGCGAACCAGCCGCGAAAATCAGCCGCCGGCAGCAGCCGCGCCATCAGCAGTGCCTCGCACAGGGTTGGTGACAAAAAGGCATCGCCATCGGGCTCCCACGCCTGCGCATCACGATCACTGCCGAACCAATCGAGCGCGCGCGTCTCGATAAGCGCCAGCAGCGCCGGATCGAAGCGCTGTGCCCAGCCCAGGCTGATCGCCAGCGCAAAGGCGGTATTGCCATGCGCGCCGGTGCGGATCGGATAGGTCTGGATCGGCAGAAAGGCATGGAAACGCGCCGCAAAAGCCCGTGCCAGCGGCGCCAGCACATCGCCCAGCGCCGGATCTTCATGCTGCGCGGCTTCTTCGTGCAGCGCCAGC
>JBMOFG010000399.1:0-2315 GCA_049314415.1 Polymorphobacter sp. | reverse complement strand
AAGGCCGAAAGTGACAGCGATGTGGCTGGTCGGCGTGAAAGCGCCGATGAACGGAATGAGGCCGAGCAGGTTGCAGGCGAGTACAAAAATGAACACCGCAAAGATCAGCGGCGCGTATTTCAGGCCTTCTTTGCCGACATTTTCACGCAGCATATCGCGTATGAAATCATAAAGATATTCGACAGCGGCCTGAGCACGGCCCGGCACAAGTTGCGGCTTGGCGGTGCCGATATAGAGGAACGCCGCGACGACGAGCATCGCGATCAGCATCCACAACGACGAATTGGTGAAGGACAGGTCGGTACCGGCGACGTCCAGGTGGACGATCGGCTCGATCGCGAACTGCTCCATCGGATTGGCCATGACTGATCTATTTCCCGTCGAACTTTTTCTGCTGGCGCAGCACCGAGCGCAGGCCCGTCACAAACCCCAGCAACAACAAGACAATCAGCCCCCAGGGACCAGTTCCCGCCTGCCGGTCGATGAACCAGCCGAGCAACCCGCCGACCAGCATCGCGCCGACAAATTCGACCGCGATCGACCAGCCTTGGCTTTCTTCGCGCTTCGATGCGTCACGCTTTGACGCTTCGGCGGCGCGGGCCGCAGCGATCCGGCGCGCAAGCGCATCGTCGTTGTCGGCGTTGTTGGCCAAGTTGGGTCAAACCCCTGAAGATTGAAACTGGCCATCACGAAATCATCCGCAACAGGCCAATGGCCCCGGGCGGCGAGCCACCGAGGGTTGCCCGGCGTCTATCCATGGGGGGGCGGGCTGTCAACTCTTGTGCAGCGCACCCAAGTGCATATCCGGCCGGCGGCACAATGGTTTTTTGTGCCACCGGACAAAATGGCGTTATGATGAAGACATGAAAATCGTCCTTGCCTCGCTCGCCCTGCTGTTCATCTCGACAGCCGCCCCGGCTCAGACGCCAGCTGCAGAGGCTGTCCCGTTGCCCGCCGCGCCGCTGACCCCGGCGCTCGTCTTGCCCCCTGCCCCGCAAGGTCCGCGTGTTACCTTAGCGACAAAAGCAGGCACGATAACCATCGAACTGGCACGCGACAAGGCGCCCGTCACCGTCACCAACTTCCTCAAATATGTCGACCAGAAGCGCTACGACGGCATCAGCTTCTACCGCGCGCTCAGTTTCCCCGCGCCATCACCAATCGGACTGATCCAGGGCGGCGTGCGCGGCCGGTCGGACAAGGTGCTGCCCGGCATCGCCCATGAACCAACCTCGAAAACCGGCTTGAGCCATACCGATGGCGCAATCTCGATGGCACGCGGCGCCCCGGGCACCGCGGCGGGCGACTTCTTCATCATCATTGGCGATCTCAACACACTAGACGCCAACGAAAAAGACCCAGGCTATGCAGTATTCGGCAAGGTCATCGACGGGATGAATGTGGTGCGCACCATTCTCGCCGCGCCGGTATCCGCCAAGGAAGGCAGCGGTGCAATGAAGGGCCAGATGATCAGCGCGCCGATCGTGATCACGACGGCAAAACGCGCCAAATAGAAACTGGGAGTGCCTCCCGGCTGTTCCTCTTGTATCAGACTGTCGAAAGCAGCTTTTCTGCCGCCTGCAAATCGACGCTGACCAGTTGGGACACCCCGGGTTCGCCCATGGTGACCCCGTAGAGCCGGTGCATCCGGCTCATCGTCACGGCATTATGGGTGACGATAAGAAAGCGCGTCGCGGTATCGGCGGCCATACGGTCGAGCAGGTCGCAAAAGCGTTCGACATTGGCATCATCGAGCGGCGCATCAACTTCATCGAGCACGCAGATCGGCGCCGGATTGGCGAGAAACAGTGCAAAGATCAGCGCCGTTGCCGTCAGCGCCTGTTCGCCACCCGACAGCAAGGTGAGCGATTGCAGCTTCTTGCCGGGCGGCTGTGCCATTATCTCGAGTCCCGCTTCAAGCGGATCGTCCGATTCGATCAGTGCCAGTTGCGCCTCACCGCCGCCGAACAAATCGGTAAACAGCCTGCGAAAATGGCCATCGACAGCGGTGAACGCCGCCGCCAGCCGCTGCCGCCCTTCGCGGTTGAGGCTACCGATCGAGCCGCGCAGCCGCGCAATGGCGGTGTCGAGTTCGGCCTTTTCCGCAATGATCGTGGCGCTTTGCGTTTCCAGTTCGGTGAGTTCGATATCGGCGCGCAGATTGACCGGCCCCAACCGCTCACGTTCGGCGAGCAGCGCGTCATGGGCTTGCCCAAGACTGTCAGGGTCACCAGCATCGTGACTGAAGCCGAAGCGGCCGGGCAGCACCGGCGGTGGGCATTGAAAGCGCTCCCCCGACAGGCGCTCGACCTCGA
>JBMOFG010000398.1:0-2277 GCA_049314415.1 Polymorphobacter sp. | reverse complement strand
CCTTTCTCGGCGGCATGCCGATGCTGATGATCACCGGCCAAAAGCCGATCAAGAAGTCAAAGCAGGGTCGTTTCCAGATCCTCGACGTTGTCGACATGATGCGCCCGATCACCAAATATACCCATCAGCTCGCCAGCGCCGACAATATCCCGGCGCGCACCCGCGAAGCCTTCCGCCTGGCGCAGGAAGAAAAACCCGGTGCGACCCACCTCGAACTGCCCGAGGATATCGCCCATGATCCGACCGACGCGACGCCGATCCTGCCAAGCTATGTGCGGCGCCCGGTGCCCGATCCCAAGGCAATCAAGGAAGCGGTACGGGTAATCGAAGCCGCCAAGGCGCCGATCATCGTCGTTGGCGCCGGTGCCAACCGCACATTGACGTCGCGGATGCTCAACCAGCTTCTCGACAAGACCGGCATTCCGTTCCTGACCACGCAGCTCGGCAAGGGTGTCATTGATGAACGCCATCCGCTGTTCCTCGGCTGCGCCGCGCTGTCGGCGGGCGATTTCGTCCATGCCGCCATTCGCAAGGCCGATGTGATCATCAACATCGGTCATGATGTGATCGAAAAGCCGCCGTTCTTCATGAACACCGGTGGTGCCACGGTCATCCACGTCTCGAACAAGTCAGCCGAAGTCGATCCGGTTTATTTCCCGCAGATCGAGATCATCGGTGATATTGCCAATGCCGTGTGGCAGATCAAGGAAGAGATCATGGCGCAGGGGCGTTGGGACTTTGCCAGCATGCTGGCGGCCCGCGCCGCCGAAGTTGCGCATCGTGATGCCGCCATCGACGACATGCGCTGCCCGCTCTACCCGCAATATCTCGTCGATCAGGTCCGCAAGGCAATGCCGAGCGATGGTATCATCGCGCTCGACAACGGCGTCTACAAGATCTGGTTCGCGCGCAATTACACCGCACACCAGGCCAATACTGTGCTGCTCGACAATGCACTCGCCACCATGGGGGCAGGGCTGCCCAGCGCCATGGCATCGAACATGGTCTATCCCGACCGCAAGGTCATGGCGATCTGCGGCGATGGCGGCTTCATGATGAACAGCCAGGAAATGGAAACCGCTGTCCGCCTCAAGCTCAACATCACCGTGCTGATCCTCAATGACAACAGCTATGGCATGATCCGCTGGAAGCAGGCGAACATGGGCTTCAAGGATTGGGGCCTGACCTATGACAACCCCGATTTCGTCAAATATGCCGAAAGCTATGGTGCCCTTGGCCACCGTGTCACCAGCGCCGAAATGTTCCCGGGCCTGTTGCAGCATTGCCTGTCGACACCGGGCGTCCACCTGATCGACTGCCCGGTTGACTATTCGGACAATGACCGGATCCTCAACAAGGATATCAAGCAGTTGAGCGCCGACCTCTAGGCGCTGACGCGCCAAAAAAATGCCGCTGTTCCAGACAGGAACAGCGGCATTTTCCGTTTTTGGCGCGACGTGGGCGGAGGGTCAGCCGCGGCCCGACATGAAGCGAGCCAGCGCGGCGCGCAGCAGTTCGAAAAAGCCGAGTTCGCCGTTGTTGTTGGCGTCGATCACCCCGAAATTATCGGCATTGCCGCCGGCTGCGGTGAATTCGCCGCTGCTGAGCGTCTTGTTGCCATTGGTATCGGCGGCCTTGAATACCGGTGCAACCTTGATCGCCACGGCAGCGACGACCGGCCGTTTTACCTTGCGTGCACTCGCCGCGCTGGTGATTCCGGTGCCGGCAATGGCGACGGCCAGCGTCGCCAGCATGATCTTGCGCATGATGTTCCTCCTGTTGAGGTGCGACCGGTTTGCGCCGGCGGCAACTGTGAATGATGGAAAGCTAAAGCAAAGCAAAAACTACTTACGAAAACAGACTCTTGGCGCTGGTCAATTACTGCTGCGCATTGCCTGCATCTTTTCCATGCCGGCCTTCAACTCGTCGGGCGTGACAAAGCCGTCCTTGTCGCCATCCATGAAGACAAAGCCCATTTCGCGGCGCCCGGCGGCGACCCATTCGGCCTTGTCCCATTTGCCATCCTTGTTGACGTCGGCGGCAAGCAGCTTGGCGCGGGCATCGGCCATGCCTGCGGCATCGGTGGGGGGCGCCGGCTGGGCGCTCGCGGCGGTTGCGGCACATATGGCAATCATGATCAGGCGCATCGGATAATCCCTTTTGTCACGGCAAAGTTTGGTAGACCCGATGTCTCTACGCAATCGCCGGGTTATTCCCTTGCTGGCGCGTGGCGAATGCGCAGAAAACCGTCTAGGGTCGCTTTGGGTTGGTAATCAT
>JBMOFG010000397.1:0-2340 GCA_049314415.1 Polymorphobacter sp. | reverse complement strand
GATGGCCGCTTCGCACGCTGAAGCGGCTTTCCCAATCGCGCCGCCCTGCCTATCCTATCGGCAACAGGGGACATGACCATGCCGACCAGCCACAACCGCACCTGCCACCTTTGCGAAGCCAATTGCGGCGTCATCATCACCACCGAGGGGCGCACGATCCTCTCGATCAAGGGCGATCCCCAAAATCCGCTGTCGCGCGGTCATGTCTGCCCCAAATCCCAGGCGCTCGCCGACCTCGAAAATGATCCCGACCGGCTGCGCACCCCGGTGAAGCGGGTCGGCGATGGCTGGCTGCCGATCGGTTGGGAAACCGCCTATGCCGAAATCGCCGCGCGCATGGCCGCCATCCGCCGTGGCGGCGGCGAGGCCGGGCTCTATCTCGGCAACCCGACAGCGCATAACTACAGCATCTCGCCGCAAGTCCCGGCGCTGAAAAAAGCCATCGGCGCCCGGTCGGCCTTTTCGGCCTCGACGGTCGACCAGATCCCGCACCAACTCGTCCAGCTTCTGCTGTTCGGTCACAATGCGCTGTTCCCCATCCCCGATATCGACCGCACGCAGCACATGGTCATCATCGGCGGCAATCCGCTGGCCTCGAACGGCAGCGTCTGGACGGTCCCCGATGTCAAGAAACGCATCGCGGCGCTGCAGGCACGCGGCGGCCGGCTGACGGTCATCGATCCGCGCCGTACCGAAACCGCACTCGTCGCCGATGCGCATCACTTCATCCGTCCGGGCAGCGACCCGGCGCTGCTCATCGCGCTGCTGCTGGCGCTCGACACTGCCGGGCTGGTCAGGCCCGGCCGGCTCGCGGCGATGCTCGACGGCTGGGACAGCGTGTGGGCAGCGCTGCGGACGTTCGAAATCCCGGCACTGGCGGCGGCCTGCGGTATCGACGCCGCCGTGATCCATGGCCTTGCTGCTGAAATCGGCGCGGGCGACCCGGCGGTTGTCTATGGCCGCATCGGCGTATCGACCGCGGCGTTCGGCACGCTCAACCAATGGCTGATCGTGCTGATCAACATCGCCACCGGCAATCTCGATCGCATCGGCGGCGCCATGTTCTCCGACCCGGCGGTCGATATCGTCGGCCAGACCGGCTCGGGCTCGCAGGGCCGCTTCCACAGCCGCGTCTCGGGCCACCCCGAACTGCTCGGCGAATTTCCCGCTGTGGCGATGGCCGAGGAAATTGCCACCCCCGGCCCGGGCCGGATCTCGGCGCTGTTCACCATCGCCGGCAATCCGGTGCTGTCGGTGCCCGATGGCGGCGCGCTCGATGCAGCGCTCGACACGCTCGATCTGATGGTCAGCATCGACATGTATGTGACCGCAACCAGCGCCCATGCCGATTACATCCTGCCACCGTGCGGTCCGCTGGAAAAAGACCATTATCCGCTGTTTCTCGCCCCCATCGCGGTGAGGAATTTCGCCAAATACTCACCGCCGGTGTTCGACCGCACCCCGGGCACCAAAAGCAATTGGGAAATCGTCGCCGAACTTGCCCGCGCCATCGCGGCAGCAACCGGCGACACGCTGCCCAATATCGTCACCCCGCGCGACACGCTTGACCGCATGCTCAAAAACTCGCCGCGCGGCCTGTCGCTCGCCGATATCGAGGCACACCCGCACGGGCTCGATCTCGGCGCGCTCGAGCCGCGCCTGCCCGAACGGCTGCGTACCGCCGACAAACATATCGCCTGTGCACCCGATGCGCTGATCGCCGATCTGACCGGGCGCTTTGCCGATTGGCTGGCCGAAGCCCCCGGCGACGGGCTGGTCCTCATCGGCCGGCGCCATGTCCGCAACAACAACAGCTGGCTGGCCAATTCGCACCGGCTGGCAAAAGGCCCCGCGCGCTGCACGCTGATGATCGCGCCGGCCGATGCGTACGCCCGCGGCATTGCCGACGGCATGGACGTGACGATCACCAGCGCCGCCGGGCGTGTCACCGCGCCGTGCGAGATCAGCGATGCAATGATGCCCGGCGTCGTCTCGCTGCCGCATGGCTTCGGCCATGATCGCCCCGGCATCAAGCTGTCGGTGGCCGCACAACGCCCCGGCGTTTCGCACAATGACCTTACCGATCGCGGCCGCATCGACCCCCTGTCGGGCAATGCCGCGCTGGTCGGCACACCGGTTTCGGTGGCGCCGGCATCACAAGCGGTTGCAGCCGAATAGAGACGGGGCTACAGAGCGGCGCATATGGCATTCAAACTCCCCGATCATCTCGACCGCGCCAAAGCGGCCGCCGAAGCCCGCAAGGCAAAACTCGACAAGTTCCGCAGCGCCCCGCCGCCGAACGAGGACGCGCTCGCCGCCCGCGCCCGCGCCGCCGAAAAG
>JBMOFG010000396.1:0-2350 GCA_049314415.1 Polymorphobacter sp. | reverse complement strand
ACGGCTTTGCGATCGCCCCTTCGCACAGTGCCAACGGCCATGCCCTGCTGCTGATCAACCCGCACACCAGCTTTCATTTCCGCTCGGAAGCCGAAGTCGTCAGCGACGAAGGCCTAGCCACTTATGGGGCGTCGACCTGGGGACAATTCTTCACCTATCAGGGCTTCAACCGCCATGTCGGCTGGATGCACACGACCTCGGGGGTCGATTCGGTCGATGAATTTGCCGAAACCATCGAAACCCGTAATGGCCGGCTCGAATATCGCTATGGCAAGGAATGGCGGCCGGTGCAGATCACGCCGATCACCATCCCGTACCGCGATGCCGCCGGGGTGCTGCAATCGCGGGTGTTCACCACCTATCGCACTGTCCATGGCCCGATCGTGCGCAGTGCGGATGGAAAATGGATCAGCGTCAGCCTGATGCACAAGCCCTTGGCGGCGCTGGAACAAAGCTTTTTGCGGACCAAGGCGACCGACTTGGCCAGCTTCCTGAAAGTCGCCGAATTAAAGGCCAATTCGTCAAACAACACGCTGTTCGCCTCGATCAAGGGCGAAATTGCCTATCTTCACCCGCAATTCGTGCCGGTGCGCGACAATCGCTTCGATTATGAAAAGCCCGTTGATGGTGCGGATCCGGCTACGGCATGGCGCGGCGAGCATCGATTGTCGGAACTGCCACAAGTCATCAATCCGAAGAATGGCTGGGTGACCAACACGAACAATTGGCCATGGACGGCGGCCGGCGCTGACAGCCCGCGCGCGGCGGATTACCCGCGCTACATGGATTCGGCCGGGGAAAATCCGCGTGGGCCGCATGCCGTGCGGGTGCTCACCGCGACGCCGAAATTCAACCTCGATACGCTGCTTGAAGCGGCCTATGATCCCTACCTTACCGCTTTCGCCGACCTGGTGCCGACGTTGCTCGCCGCCTATGATCGCTTGCCGGCTGACGCGGCGCAACGCGCGGCGTTGGCGGGGCCGGCCGCGGCGCTGCGCGGCTGGGATTTCAACGCTGGCGAAGCATCGGTCCCGACGGCGCTGGCGATGTTCTGGGGCAATGCGCTCGTTGGACGCTTCGGAGCGGAGGCCAAGCACGACGATGAACCCCTGGTCCCCTGGCTCGTTTCTAAGCCGACCGATGCCGACCGGCTCGGCGCGCTGGAAACCGCCGTTGCCAAACTGACGACAGATTTTGGTAATTGGAACACGCCCTGGGGCGAGATCAATCGTTTTCAGCGGGTTTCGGGCGCGCTGGTGCAACCGTTTGACGATGCCAAGCCGAGCATCCCCATCGGCTTTGGCTCGGGCCAATGGGGAGCGCTTGCCTCATTCGGCTCTGGCCCGGGCCCGGGCACGAAGCGCTGGTACGGCAGCTATGGCAACAGTTTCGTTGCAGTCGTCGACTTCGGGCCGCATGTCATGGCACGGGCGATTTCGGCGGGCGGCGAAAATGGCGATCCGGCCTCACCCCATTTCAACGATCAGGCGCAGCGCTATCGCACCCATGATTTTCGCCATGTTCCTTTGACCGCCGAAGCGCTGGCCGCGCAGGTCACGCGGCGCTACCGCCCTGGCGAATGACCGAGGTTGTCCCTGTCATCAGCGACAGCATGCTGCATGGTGCTGCCGGGTTGTTGATCGGGGTGATGGCATTGCTATCGCTTGGCCTGTGGCTGGCGGTGCGTCGGAGCCGCAACGCCGAAGCGGCATGGGCCGAAGAACATGTTCGGCTTGAAGCCGAAATCGCGGCGCATGCCCGTACTGACGCCGCGTTGCTGACGGCACGCGAAGTCGCCGAAGCGGCCAATCTGGCCAAGAGCCGCTATCTCGTCGGCGTCAGTCATGAAATCCGGTCGCCGCTCAATGCCATCCACGGCTATGCACAATTGCTCGAACGCGAGGGGCAGGTCGATCCGGCCGCAGCGGCGCGGGTGATCCGCCGGTCGTCGCAGCACCTCATCGACATTGTCGACGGACTGCTCGACATCTCGCGGATCGAAACCGGGAAGATGAAGCTCGGCAGCGATCTGGTCCCGCTGCCGGCGTTCCTCGAATCGCTTGCCGATATGTTTCGCGGCCAAGCTGCGGCAAAGGGGCTTGCGTTTGTCTGGCAGCCTCCGGCGAACCTACCAGCTTATGTCCGCATCGATGAAAAACGGCTGCGCCAGTTGCTGATCAACTTGTTGTCCAACGCTGTCAAATATACTGAGGCGGGTACGATCACGCTGGCGGTACGCTATTCCGGGATGGTCGCCGAATTCAGCGTTTCGGATACTGGTATCGGGCTCGATGCTGAAGAACTGACGCGTATTTTCGAACCTTTCGAACGCGGCCGGTCGGCAAAGGCG
>JBMOFG010000395.1:0-2365 GCA_049314415.1 Polymorphobacter sp. | reverse complement strand
GGCGCGCGCCATCGGCGACGCGCTCGATGCCGAAGTCATCGCCGAACTCAATGATTATGTCCGCGAAGACGTGCTCGCCGGCATGTCGGTCGGCGCCGTTGCTGAAGTCGTCACCCAGCTGGATACCGATGATGCCGTCGCGCTGATCGAGGATCTCGACGACCGCGAACAGCAGGAAGTGCTCTCGGCGCTCACCCCTGCCGACCGTGCCGATATTCAGGCGGCGCTCAACTACCCCGAAGAATCCGCCGGCCGCCTGATGCAGCGCGAACTGGTCGCGGTGGCAGAGGGTGTGACCGTCGGCGATGTCATCGAACAGGTGCGCGCCACGATCGATCCGGCGACCGATTTCTGGGAAATCTTCGTCATCGATTGCGATCGCCGCCCGGTCGGCACCATGCGGCTGTCATGGCTGCTCACTACCCCGCCGACCATTGCCGTCGCCGACGTGATGCAGCGCGAACAAACGCTGATCCCGGTTGACATGGATCAGGAAGAAGTCGCCCTCCAATTCCAGAAATACGCGCTGATCTCGGCGGCGGTCGTCGATGGCCAAGGCCGGCTGGTCGGGGTCATCACCGTCGATGATATCGTCCACATCATCCAGGAGGAAGCCGGTGAAGACGCGCTCAAGCTGTCGGGCGCCGGCGATGGCGACATCAACGAGCCGGTCATTGAAACCTACAAGACCCGTTCGCGCTGGCTGATCGCCAATCTCGGCACCGCGATGCTGTCTTCGTCGGTCATCGCCAGCTTCGAGCCGTCGATCGAAAAGCTCGTGGCGCTCGCAGCACTCGCTCCTATCGTCGCCAGTGTTGGCGGTAATGCCGGCACCCAGACGATGGCGGTGGCAGTGCGCGCGCTGGCCACCAACCAACTGACCGAAAGCAACACCCGCCGTACCATCTGGCGCGAAATCCGCGTCGCCATGCTCAACGGCTCGACCATCGCGGCGTTGATCGGACTGGGCACCACGCTGGTATTCGGCAACCCGATGCTCGGGCTGGTCATCGCCTGTGCGGTATTGTTCAATATCATGATCGCCGGGCTGGCGGGGGTGCTGGTACCGGTCGCCATCGACCGTTTCGGCGCCGACCCGGCAGTCGCCTCATCGGTGTTCGTGACGATGATGACTGACACGCTGGGCTTCCTGTCCTTCCTTGGCCTCGCGACGCTGGTCGGCGTAGCAAATCTCGGCTGATGCTCCACCTCACCAAGGTTGCCGTCGGCTGCCCCGACATCGAAACGCTCGCCCGGCTGCAACAGCAGCGCTGGGGCGGCGACCCCTGCTCCTTGACCCGCTTCATGCCCAAGCGCGCCGATGAACTGATCGGCGGATCGCTGTTCTGGATCATCAAGCACCGGCTGGTGGCGCGCCAGACCATCGTGTCGCTGGCCATGGCGACCACCGAATGGGGCGAAAAATGCCGCATCGGCCTTGCCCCCGGTCCGGTGCCGATCAGCCCGGCACCCCGCCGGGCCCATCAGGGTTGGCGCTATCTGGAGGCTGCAGATGCGCCTGCTGATGGCACGGTGATGGCCGATACCGACGCGTTGCCGGTTGGGATGGTGCGCGAATTGCAGTCCTTGTGGCTGATGTAATCACCGCAGGCGCTTGACCTTCACCATCCGCTTCGACCGCACGAAGTATAGCTTATAGCCACCCAGCGGCACCTTCGACAGCTTGACCTCGTCATCGGGCCGGACATTGGGGATGGCACCCGCATCGACCTGCCGCCACATCATGCCATTGTCGAGCATGAAGACATTCTGCTGCGATCGGTTGGTCAGCACCTCGGTTACTCTGGCATCGATTTCCTGGATATCGCCGGGTTCCGGGGCAAAGCGTTCGATACCGCGCGCCGTGACGCCTTCGGCACCGAATGCTGCCTTTTTGGCTTGGGCAGCCGCGATCGCATCGGCCTCGGCTTTAGTCTTGGCAGCGGCAGCGGCGACGACGGCTTCCTCGGCGGCGATGCGCGCCGATTCGGCGGCGCGTTTCTGGCTTGCAGCCCGGGCTTCTGCCGATGATGTGGCGACCGCGGCATCGAAACAAGCCAGCCGGTCGGCATCGCGGGCGATTACCGCACAGGCGAGCAGTTCGGTCTGGGTCTGCGCCGCAGCGGGCGCTGCGCAGACCAAAAGCAGCGAAAGCGTCGTCACGGGGATAATGCGCATCGTCGCGTCTCCTTCTCTGCCACTCTCATAGCCCGGCTTGGCGGGCGGGTCACGCACCTGACAATCAACTGGTTGACGCAATACTGTCCCATTGCGATAAGACAGTCATGTTTTCGACCGAGCGCCCTATCTATCGTCAGATCCGCGATCTGATCGTAACGCGCATTCTCGAAGCCGGTGATGGCGC
>JBMOFG010000394.1:0-2375 GCA_049314415.1 Polymorphobacter sp. | reverse complement strand
TCACGCTGGCGTCGGCGACGAGTCCGCCGCGGTCACGGGCGCGCAGATAGGTCGCTTCCGACACCGCTATGCCATTATGTTCGGCAATGCCTTCGATCCGGCTGGCGATGTTCATCGTTTCGCCCCAATAATCATAAGCCATGCGCGTGGCACCGATAACGCCGCCGACAACCGGGCCGCTGTGAATGCCGATACGGACCTGAAGTTCGATGCCGATTTCGCGGTGGATCTCGGGGAGGCCGGCGATGACGGCACGGCCAAAGGCGATGGCGCTGTCGGCGCTGTTCGCTGATATGGTATTGCCGCCGCTGATCGCCAAATAGGCGTCGCCAATGGTCTTGACCTTTTCGACGCCGGTGGCGGCGGCAGCGCGATCGGCAAGGCCGAAAAAGGCGTTGAGCAATTCGACGAGATGACCGGGCGAAATCCGCTTAGCCATGGTCGAAAACCCGACGACATCGATGAAGATCACCGTGGCATCGGAAAAACTGTCGGCGACGACTTCTCCGGCCTTGAGTTTGCGCGCCGCAGCCGGCGGCAAGACCTTGTAGAGCAGATCCTCGTTGCGGGCGCGCTCCTTGTCGAGCGCGAGGCGCAGGGCAAAGGCGCGGCGATGGGCATTGCCGAGCGTCCAGTTGATGAACAGCGCCGCAAGTGCCGCCGCGGCGTAGCTGAGAATCTCATAGGTATTGAGGACGGCGTCGGGGTGTGCAAGCGGCACGGTGACAAAGAAAATTGCCGCGTGCAGCGCCAACCAGCCGAGCAAGACCGGCATGCGGCCGGCGAATGCGACAGCTGCAAAGACCGAGATAATCATCCGGTTGATATCGCCATCGGCGTAAAGATCAGTGCGCAGCGCGTCGATCGTCTTGAAAATGACAAGGTTGAGATTGGTCAGTACTGCCGCGATCGCCATAAGAAAGAAGAAGTCGACGCCGGGCTGACGCACATAGCCCCGCCAGAAAGTCGCGCCGATATGGCCCGTCGCCAGCACAAGCCAGATGCCGCACAGCAGCAGCGCCTCGACGCGATCGCCATCCTTGAAAATGACTGTGTTGATGGCGGTGTAACCGAGCACGACGACGATCGAGACGATCCCGAACCGCCGAACATAAGGGATGAGCGAGGTGCGTTCATCGATGCGGAACTGGGCTTCCAGCGCGGCATCGTCAAACCTGCCCGATGATTCCTGCATGACGCTCAGTGTCCTTAAATCGAAAAGTCGCGCCCGATGGTAACTATGGTCGGCGCCAGCAGGGCTGTCAAAGACCAGCGGTTGGCGTGTTGTGCACCAATCTGGCCGCGTCGCCATCAACCCTGGCGTTGCCCCAGGCTGTCGACCATTGGCCGGTCGGCAGGCGGTATCAGGCCGATCAGTACCGACCAGAAGCCTGTGATGGCTGACTGGCCGGCTTCGCCATAGGCGGCGGCCATGCCGGTTTCCAATTCGGCGAACAGCGCCGCTTCGAGCGCGTCGCCATCGGCTGTGAGCCGCAGCAGGCGCTGTCGCCGGTCGATTGTGCCGATCGCCTGTTCGACCAATCCCTTGTCCTGCAATTCGGTCAGCACGCGGCCCAGCGATTGCTTGGTGATCGACAGCAGGCGCAGCAGTTCACCAACCGCGAGCCCCGGCCGCCGCGCGATGAAATACAAGGCACGGTGATGGGCGCGGCCGAACCCATTGTCGGCAAGGATGCTGTCGGCGCCGCGCACCATTGACGTGTAGCCGAAGTACAGCAGTTCGATGCCGCGCCGGATTTCATCCTCGCGGAGATAGAGCGGGGATGCCGGGGCGGCGAGCGATGCGGCGGCGCGCATGGGGTGATTTGGGACAGTCATATTGACATATCTTGCATGATTGCCTAGCCAGAAGCAAGAAGCTGCCGGCAATCGCGGGCGGTGCGGAAGATTGTTGCGGTAAGGACAAGCAGGATGATCGACGCCACCTTCGATGATCGCGACGGTTTTATCTGGTTCGATGGCGCCTTGCGGCCATGGCGCGACGCGAATGTCCATGTCCTGACCCATGCCATGCACTATGCCAGTGCCGTGTTCGAGGGTGCGCGTGCTTATGGCGGCAAGGTGTTTGCGCTGGAGCAGCACAGCCAGCGGTTGATCGAATCGGCCCGCATCCTGGGGTTTGAAATCCCGTGGACGCGCGAACAGATTGACGCGGCGGTGACCGAAACGCTGGCGGCGAACGGGTTGGTCAATGGCTATGTCCGCCCGATCGCATGGCGCGGGTCCGAGCAAATGGGAGTTTCCGCGCAAAAGACCAAACCCCACCTTGCCATCAGTTGCTGGGAATGGGGCGCCTATTTCGGTCCCGAAGCGCTGGCCAAGGGGTTGCGGTTGAATATCGCGCCGTGGCGGCG
>JBMOFG010000393.1:0-2375 GCA_049314415.1 Polymorphobacter sp. | reverse complement strand
ATCGGCGCCATAGCCGCCGTCGAACGAAAGCAGCAGTTGCACGACCGGGATCGTCGAGCGGCGGGCGAGTTCGATCTTCAGCCCATTGGCAAGGGTAGCGCGTTCGACCGGGGCAACCGCTAACGCCGGCGAACCGCCGAGTTCGGGGGCCGGCGGTCGTTTGACCATGGCGACGGGCGCGGCTGGGGGCGGCGGCGTGGCTGTGCGCGGCGCGGCTTGTTCGGCTTCGGGACGCTTGCCGGGCAGAACGGTCAGGCGATAATCAGTTTTGTTGAGCCAGATCCGCGCGGCGGCCACGACGCTCGCGGGCGTCGCAGCGGCATAAGCAGCGAGCTCTTTCTTGTAGAAATTGGCATCGCCGGCATAGACTGCCCCTTCGGCGAGTGCCACAGCCTTGCCGCCAAAGCCACCAACGGCTTCGAGGCCGCGAATGGTGCCGGCGACGTTGCGGGTCACGACGCGTGACACTTCATCGGCGGTCGGGCCGGTGGCGAGGAAGTCCGCGAGCACGGCATCGATGCGGGCTTCGACCGCGGCGGGTTCGATGCCCTTGGCAAGGGTGGTGCCGATTTCGGCCATTGTGACCTTTTCGAATGCCTGGGCGCTGCCGCCCACCGCAACCGCCAGCTTTTTGTCGCGCACCAGGTCATTATACAGCCGCGACGAGCTGCCCCCGGCAAGAATGGTCAGCGCGATATCGACGAGCGGCGCCGACGGATCGAGCTTTCCCGGCGCGACCCAGTTGCGGCTGAGCTGTGGCGTCGGGATCTGGTCGTACATGGTTTCGCGGCGGGTTCCGGTCCATACCGGCACCGGCGCTTCGAGGCGCTTGACGGCGGGGCCGGCGGGGATATCGCCGAAATATTGTTCGACCAGCGGGCGCGCTTCCTTGGCATCGATATCGCCGGCCAGCACCAGCACGGCATTGTTTGGACCGTAATTATTGCGGAACCAGCTGCGCACATCGTCCATGCTGGCGGCATCGAGATCGGCCATGCTGCCGATGGTCGAATGGCGATAGGGATGGCCTTCGGGGAATTGCGCCGCCAGCTTGGCATATTCGGTCAAGCCGAGTGGGTCATTGTCGCCCTGACGCTTCTCATTCTGCACGACGCCGCGCTGCAGATCGAGCGTTTCCTGGGTAATGGCGCCGAGCATATGGCCCATGCGGTCGGATTCGAAATAGAGTGCCAGCGGCAGGGCCGGGGTGGGGACATTTTCGAAATAATTGGTGCGGTCGAACCAGGTGGTGCCGTTGAGGTTGGTGGCGCCGATGCCTTCAAGGGTCTTGATGTAGCTGCCCTTGTTGTTCTCGCTGCCACCGAACATCAGATGTTCGAACAGATGTGCAAAACCGGTCTTCCCGGCTGGCTCGTCCTTGGAACCGATATGATACCAGACGCTGACGGCAACGATCGGGGCCTTGCGATCAGTATGGACGATGACGCGCAGGCCGTTTTTCAACGTGAAGCTTTCATGCGGGATGTCGACGGCCTTGACCAGTGCCGATATCGGTGCCGGGGCAGGAGCGGCAAACGCTGGCACAGCGAGCAGAACAGGGCCGGCGAGCGGGGTGGCGAGCAACAGGGCGGCGATGATTGACAGGCGCATGATAACTCCGGAGCAAAAGACGCGTTGCAGTGGTTTAGCGCCATCGCTAGCCTTTCGGCAATGAACCCGACCCGACTGCCGCTGCGGCAAATGGCGCTGCTTCCCTTGCTGATCATGGCCGGCGCTGCTGCGCCGCCGCCGGTCGACCCGCTGGCGCGTTCGCTGGAAGCCGAGGTGCGCTTTCTATCGGATGACCTGTTCGAAGGGCGCGGACTCGGCACGCGCGGCCATGAACTGGCGGCGAAGCATGTCGCGGCGGAATTTACCCGCATGGGGTTGCAGCCGAAGGGCAGCGATGGCTGGTTCCAGCGCATCAATTTCGCCGAAAGCCGCTTCACGTCGGCGGGCGAGACGATGGCGTTCGGCAACGGCGCTGCCAGCGCGGTCTGGCGCAACGGCACCGATATGGTGCTGTCGTCGGGCGACCGCGACGGTGCCGAGACGATTACCGCGCCTTTGGTGTTCGTCGGCTATGGTATCAGCGACAAACGGCTTGGTATTGATGATCTTGCCGGCGTCGACCTGAAGGGCAAGATTGCCGTGGCGCTGGTCGGGGTGCCGCCGGGAATGAATAGCGAAATCGGCGCGCATCTCGGCAGGTTGAAGGGCGCGTCGGTGCTCGCGGCGGGCGGTATCGGGCTGATCCAGGTGCGATCCCCCGCCGATGCGGCGCGACAACCCTGGGCCAAGCTGGCGGCGCGGGGGCGGCTGCCGCGCCGGGTGCTGCTCGGCCCCGATGGCCAGCCGCTGGGCGATGGCGCCGG
>JBMOFG010000392.1:0-2376 GCA_049314415.1 Polymorphobacter sp. | reverse complement strand
GCGGGCATTGGGCGACAGAATCGGATTATGCCAGGGGAGGATAATCACCGGCCCACTCTCCCCCGCAGCTTTTCGCGCATCATGGATTCCGCCACGCCAGCGCGCATTGCGGCGGCGCGGATCAGATGATCGGGAATGCCGCCGTCCCCCACCGGCACCGACAGGAGATAGCGCACCTCAGTTTCCATCGCGGCGATGGTGCGGCCTAGGTGCGTGACGCCACTAATGTTCCGAGCGCGGCTCATGCGGCGAGCCAATCGAGCATCGGCAATGACGGCGCGTTCTTTTCGCGATCGCGTCCGTTGCGGTGTTCGTCGATCGTCAACTTTCCCTCACCGCGCAGGAACGCCAGCTTGCGTTCGATGTCGGCAACGTGATCGGGCATCAGGTCGATCAACTCGCAGTCAAAGCCCTCGGCCATCGCTGCAATGCCCGTCGTGCCACTTCCTGCAAACGGGTCGAGGATTAGCCCACCTGGCGGCGTGACAAGGCGCACAAGCCACCGCATGACGTCCACAGGCTTGACGGTCGGGTGCGCGCTGCCGATGCGGTCTAGCGGGCCAGCTTTGGCGGAGTAGAAAAAGCGGGCCGCAGAGCCAAAGTCGCCAACATGGCCGCGCTCGTCCTGCAGGTCAAACTTTCCATAGACGCCTTTGGTTTTCGGCTCGTTGCGATGCCCGCTGAACGTGCCGCTCACCGTCTCCGGAAATCCCGCCAGCACTTCCTCGCTGCCATCGTGCAGGATGTTGGCGGGCCAGCGGCCTTTGGGATTGGCCTCGGTGCTTACACCGCCTTCGCCAGTGTGCGGCGTCCAGATGCCAGTGACGTTGCTCCGCGCGCAATTAGCCGCATGATCGCTACCAGCTTCAACCCGACACGCATCCACATTGATCGCGCCCGTGCCATGCTTCAGCACGTTAGCCGCAATGCTCTTTTCGGAGAGCGGCTTGCGCGCGAGGCAGATGGGTTCGCAGGCGGGCTTTAGAGCGGTGCCCCAGCCTTGCCATTTGGCTGCTTCGGGTGTGGCGGGCGCGGTTTCCATGTATTCGCCGCCGGTGAAGTCACCAGCCATGCAGAACCGAGCGGAGCCACTTTTGCCCGCAATTCCGACGATTTCCCGCTCTACCCCGGCCGCCTTATCAATCCCCTTGCTGACATGATGCGACTTCGGAAACCCCGACCCGTATAGCCATTGCAACTGGTCGCGGATCTCAAAGCCCGCATCTTCAATCGCGCAGGCCATGCGATGATATGTCCGCGTGCCGGAAAATGCGATCAGGTGCGCGCCAGGCTTCATCTGGTCGTAAACCGCGCGCCATAGTTCAGGCCGAAACGCGATGTCGCCGCCGTCCCATTCTTTGCCCATGAAGCCGCGCAGCAGTCGACCGTAAGCCTCTTTGCCTTCGCGCCCTCGCTTGGCGTGCGAATCCGTTTCGCTGTCAAGTGACGATTTTGCCAGCCGTTTCGTGATGCTCGTCAGGTGATACGGCGGGTCCGTCACGCAGCAGTCGAACAGCGGGCCGTTGCGCGCGGCCAGAACCGCCCTGCAATCGCCGAGAGTGACAGAAACTGTCATGCTGCAATCCTCTTGTCACCGCCGTGGCGTTCGAGGTCGCCAAACGCGACAGCCCCGCGCCGCTTCATGTCGGCGATCAGATCATTGCAGCGCGCAGCCAGTGTCGCAGATCCATCGCGCGCGGCCTGTTTGGCGGCGCTGTCTTGAGCGGTGTCAAAATATGTCGGATCGCCGATGGCCCGCGCGCCGATTGGCTTAGGTGGCAAACCTACTTGGTTCGCGTGGTGGCGGACTGACGAGGCCGAGATGCCAAGCGCATTACCAACCTCTGCGGCGCTATTGTAATGCGGCCATGCGGCGATGATGCGCTCCCGCTTTGCATCGTCCCTCATAGCGACACCTCGCGCCGCAGGATGCCGAGCAATGCAGCCTCACGCTTGCGGCGATACTGTTGGATCTCGGCGCTGTTGCGCCTGGCCTCGACAATGCGTTGTAACTTGCGAGCTGCTAGCCAGCGGCGAATCATGCGTTTGCCCTTTCACGTTCAATGGTGTCCAGTGCGGTTTCAAGCGGCGCAATAAGGCTAATCTCGGCTCGTCCACGTTGTCGCGCCCGATACCAGGACGACGGAAACTTGCCCGCCTTCCTGCATAGATCGGGCATTGTGATACGGGCAGCCAAAGCGCGCGCTTCGATTGCGTCTATTTCAGGTTTGCTAATCATGGGGGTTGACTAGCGGTCGAAAAAAAGCGCGTCAAGTGTTATTTAGCTGTTGACAGGATGTTATCACGGAATTACCTAATGTCCAACAACAACGGAGACGCCGACATGCCTTTCAACCTTGCCACCTTCGAGACAGT
>JBMOFG010000391.1:0-2383 GCA_049314415.1 Polymorphobacter sp. | reverse complement strand
TTCTCGCAAGGGCCGCGATGGCGTTGGCGGCAGCCAGCTTCATTTCTTCGTTGATGGCAGTGGCGCGCACATCGAGCGCGCCGCGGAACAGATAGGGGAAGCACAGGACATTGTTGACCTGGTTGGGATAGTCGCTGCGTCCGGTGGCGACGATCGCGTCGCTGCGCACCTTGGCGACTTCTTCGGGGGTGATTTCGGGGTCGGGGTTGGCCATGGCGAAGATGATCGGGTTCTTCGCCATCGAAGCGACCATCGCCGGGCTGACCGCGCCCTTTTTCGACAGGCCAAGGAAGATGTCGGCGCCAACCATGGCTTCTTCGAGCGTGCGGTCATCGGTGATGGCGGCGTGCCCCGATTTCCACTGGTTCATACCTTCGGTGCGGCCCTGGTAGATCACGCCATTGGTATCGCACATCAGGACATGCTTGACGCCATAGGCTTTGATCAGTTCGGTGCAGGCGATGGCGGCAGCACCGGCGCCGTTGACCACCATCTTCACATCCTCGGCTTTGCGGCCGGTCAGGTGCAGCGCGTTGATCATGCCGGCGGCAGCGACGATGGCGGTGCCATGTTGGTCATCATGAAAGACCGGAATGTTCATCCGTTCCTTCAGTGTCGTTTCGATGATGAAGCATTCGGGCGCCTTGATGTCTTCAAGGTTGATACCGCCAAAGCTCGGCTCCATCAATTCGACCGCATCGATAAAGCGGGTAACGTCTTCCGTGGCCAGTTCGATGTCGATCGAATCGATATCGGCAAAGCGCTTGAACAGCACCGCCTTGCCTTCCATCACCGGCTTGGAGGCCAGCGCGCCCAGATTGCCGAGCCCCAGGATAGCGGTGCCATTGGTGATGACCGCGACCAGATTGCCCTTGATCGTGTAGTCATAGGCGGCATCGGGATCAGCGGCGATGGCGCGTACCGGCGCTGCCACGCCCGGGGAATAGGCCAGCGACAGGTCACGCTGGGTCGCCATCGGCTTTGAAGCGACGATGTCGATCTTGCCGGGCCGCCCCATGCGGTGAAAGGCGAGCGCTTCGCGATCTCCGAAATCGCTTTTTTCTGAATCCGACGTGCGCTCGCTCGACATGTTTTTGAACCCCAATTTGCCGCCGACGATAGGAGCGACACCCTGCGCTCGCAAGCGAAACTCGTTTGCACGCATAAAATCGGCACAAGGCTTGCTTCCCGACCCGGGTGTTCGGCGCTAACAGGGGCGGGTGATATTGGTTCCCGCCCCCGCCGCCTCGCCGATGATGGTACAATATCTGGCGTTGAAGGACGAAGCGCCCGATTGCTTGTTATTCTTTCGCATGGGTGATTTTTACGAACTTTTCTTCGATGACGCCGTTGCCGCAGCAGCCACCCTTGATATCGCGCTGACCAGACGCGGCGAACATGCCGGCGTGCCGATTCCGATGTGCGGGGTGCCGGTTCATGCCGCCGATTCCTATCTGGCGCGGTTGATCAAGGGCGGTCACCGAGTCGCCGTCGCCGAACAGATGGAAGACCCGGCCGAGGCAAAGAAACGCCCGGGCAAATCGATCGTGCGCCGCGCCATCACCCGGGTGGTCACGCCGGGTACGCTGACCGAGACGCAGTTACTCGATCCCAAACGCTCGAACTGGCTGGCGGCGGTGGCGCCGGGCAATTCGGCAGGCAGCCCTGCCGGGTTGGCATGGTGCGACCTGTCGACAGGCGCCTTTGCCACCCGCGCTTGCACCGGGGGTGAACTGCTCGCCGAACTGGCGCGGCTTGCGCCTGCCGAACTGATTGCCCCCGAAGGCTGGCAGGCGGATGGCTGGGCAACGCCGACGCCGCGGCCACCGCTCGATTTTACGCCGGCGCGCGGCGAAGCCGGGCTGAAGGCGCGCTTCGGGGTGGCAACCCTTGCCGGTTTCGGCCATTTCAGTCCGTCCGAAATCGCCGCGGCCGGCGCGCTGCTGGCCTATGTCGAGGTGACTGCGCGGGGTTCCGTGCCGCTGCTCACCCCACCGCGCCCCGAATTGCCGGGCAGTACCATGGCGATCGACGCCGCGACCCGCGCCAGTCTCGAACTGGCGCAGCGAACCGGCGGCGGCCGTGCCGGCAGCCTTGAGGCCGTGGCCGACCGCACCGTCACGGCCAGCGGCGGGCGCCTGCTCGCCGCCGACCTGTCGGCACCATTGACCGATGCCGCAGCCATTGCCGACCGGCTCGACCTCGTCGGCTGGTTTGCTGATGACGGCGTTTGCCGCGGCCGGGTGCGCGAGGCGCTCGCCACTATGCCCGATGTGGCGCGGGCGCTCGGCCGGCTGGCGGTGGGGCGCTGGACACCGCGTGATCTCGGCCAGTTGCGCGACGGGCTGGCGCTGGCGTTGGCGCTGAAGGCCATGCTGTCGGC
>JBMOFG010000390.1:0-2387 GCA_049314415.1 Polymorphobacter sp. | reverse complement strand
TGCGGCCGAACACCGGGCCGAGCGAGGGTTCGCGCAGCGCGATGACGGCGCGGCGGCCAATGCGGTTGAGCGCGTCGCCCAGCCCGATGGTCGTTGTCGTCTTGCCTTCGCCTGCCGGTGTCGGATTGATCGCGGTGACCAGCACCAGCTTTCCGGCGGGATTTGAACGGAGGCGCGCCAGCGTCGTGGCGGCCAGCTTGGCGACATGATGGCCGTGCGGCACCAGATCGGCTGAGTCGAGCCCGATGTTGATGGCAATGTCGCTGATGGGGTGCAGGGGCGCGGCTCGGGCAATCTCGATGTCACTGGCCATTTTGCTTATCCGTCAACAATAGATTATCGTTCTATCGCATCAACGACGAAAATCCAGCCGAATGCCAGCCATATGATCGCCGCGGCGTCAGACAGGTGCGGCGAAAAGCCTCCATCGCCATCGCCAGCTTCTGTTGTACGCACGTTCATTGCCGCAGCGGGGGCCTGCCATGCTTGATGCTATTTCCGCCATTGCTTTGGCCCGGATCCAGTTCGCCTTCACGGTATCGTTCCACTTCATCTTTCCGTCCTTCACCATCGGGTTGGCGAGTTATCTGATGGTGCTCGAGGGCCTTTGGCTGAAGACCCGGCGCGATGTTTATCTGCAATTGTTCCGGTACTGGCTGAAGATCTTTGCGATTACATTCGGCATGGGTGTGGTGTCCGGAATTGTCATGGCTTATCAGTTCGGTACCAATTGGGCGGTGTTTTCCGACAAGACCGGGCCGGTGATCGGGCCTCTGATGGCTTATGAGGTGCTGACGGCTTTCTTTCTCGAAGCCGGCTTCCTCGGTGTCATGTTGTTCGGGCTCGAAAAGGTCGGCCGGAAACTACATTTCGTTGCGACCTGCATGGTGGCGCTCGGCACGGCGATTTCGACCTTCTGGATCATCGCGGTCAACAGTTGGATGCATACCCCGGCCGGCTATGCCATCAATGCCGACGGCCAGTTCGTCACCACCGATTGGTGGGCTGTTATTTTCAACCCGTCGATGCCCTATCGCCTCGTTCATGTGCTGCTCGCGGCGTATCTGACCACGGCGCTGGTCGTTGGCGGAGCCGGGGCCTGGCATCTCCTAAAGGACAGGCGCGAGGGCAGGGTGCCGCGTGAAGGTACGCGCATCATGTTTTCCATGGCGATGTGGATGGCAGCCATCGTCGCACCATTGCAGATCTATGCCGGCCATGCCCATGGCGAGAACACGCTTGAATATCAGCCTGCCAAGATTTCGGCGATGGAGGGCCATTATGACAGCTACCCCGGTGGTCCGGGCGGCGGCGCGCCACTGATCCTGTTCGGACTTCCCGATGATGTCGCACAGGTCATGCGCTTCAAACTTGAGATTCCGCAGATCGGCTCGATCATCCTGAAGAACGACATCGAAGCGCCGCTCGACGGGCTCGACAAGGTTGAGCCCGACAACCGCGCGCCGGTGGCGATCACCTTCTGGTCGTTCAGGCTGATGGTGGGCATTGGCCTGCTGATGCTCTTGATGGGAGGCTGGAGCCTTTGGGCGCGCCTGCGCGGCAATCTGTTCGCCAATCCCTGGCTGCACCGGCTGGCGCTGCTGATGGGGCCGTCGGGCTTTGTTGCCGTGCTGGCGGGCTGGACAACGACCGAGGTCGGGCGCCAGCCCTTTACCGTTTTCGGCCTGCTACGCACCGCCGAAAGCGCCTCGCCGCTGGCAGCGCCGGCGGTCGCTGCCTCGCTGATTGCTTTCATCCTCGTCTATTTCACGGTGTTCGGTATTGGCACCTGGTTCATTATCAAGCTCATGGGTCATGAGCCGCATCCGGGCACAACCGGTCCCATGCGCGGTGAGATTACCCGCGCGGCAGGGCTGACCCCTGGTGCCGTTCCTGAAATCGCTTTGGCGGAATGACGATATGGCTCCCAATGACACGCTTTCACTTGTCTGGGCGGCAATCATCGCGCTGGCCGTCTTTGGCTATGTCGTCATGGATGGCTTCGACCTTGGCATCGGCATCCTGTTTCCCTGGTTGAAAAAGGGGGATGATCGCAATACCGCGATCAATACCATCGCGCCGGTCTGGGACGGCAACGAAACCTGGCTGGTGCTGGGCGGCGGCGGGCTGTTTGCGGCCTTCCCTTTGGCTTATGCGGTGCTGATGCCGGCGCTTTATGCGCCAATCATCGCCATGCTGCTCGGGCTGGTGTTCCGCGGCGTTGCTTTTGAATATCGCGCCCGCACGACGCGATTATGGTTGTGGGATGCGGCCTTCGCCTTTGGCTCGGCCTTGGCAGCCTTTTCGCAAGGGGTCATTCTCGGAGCAATCCTGCAGGGTGTCCGGGTTACCGGGCGCAGCTACAGCGGGGGCTGGTGGGACTGGCT
>JBMOFG010000389.1:0-2391 GCA_049314415.1 Polymorphobacter sp. | reverse complement strand
TTCGCGGCATCGTCGCGGAGCGAACCAACTGGGTGCTGCGGTTGGTCAATGTCGACAACAGCGTCTCGTCATCGCTGATTGCCGGGCTGCGGCGGCTATTGTGGGAAATGGGCGACGATCCGCGCCACCCGCTGCGCCTGCGCATCGAGGAATCGCTGCGCACCTATGCCTTTGATCTGCGCCACCTGCCCGAAAGCCAAATCGTGGTGGAAGGCTTCAAGGATGATCTGATCGCCAATCCCGCCATGGGCCAATGGCTCGCCGGTCTGTGGGACGAGGCCCGCGCCGGTCTTGTCAAGAACCTCAACAGCCCCGGCAATACCCGCGCCGGCCGCTTCGGCGAGGCCCTGAAGGCGCTCGGCCAGCGGCTGGAAAGCGATGCCCCGCTGCGCGCCGCGATCAACCTGCATCTGCGCCGCGCCGCTGTTGGTCTCGTCCATGATTACGGCGACCAGATCGTCAGCCTGGTATCCGAGACCGTCCGGAAATGGGACGCCTCGACCGTCACCGAAAAGCTGGAAACGGCGGTGGGTCGCGACCTGCAGTTCATCCGGATCAACGGCACCATGATCGGCGGCACCGTCGGGCTTGCTATTCACGCGGTAACGGTAGCGCTGTAATCCCCCCTCCCGTTTGGGACAGGGGGTCAAGTCCGCCTCAGTCGAACCCGACGAACCGTGTTGCCTCTGCAACCGACTTTCGCGTCGACACCACAGCGTTGGCGGGAAAGCTTTCATCAGGCCAACCCAGCGCGATGCTCTTCATGATGACCTGGTCATCGGGGATGCCGGCATGTTCGCGCACGACCGGCGACTGCATGATGCCCTGGCTGTTGATCACGGCGCCCAGCCCGCGTGACCAAGCGGCATTGACCAGTGCCGTCGCAACGGCGCCGCAATCGAAGGGCGTGTCGTCGCTGCCATCGACGGTGCGATCATAGGTGACGATGACACAGACGGGCGCATCGAACTGACGAAAGCCGCGCAGCACCCAGTCCTGCCGCATCGCCGCATCGTCGCGGGCGATGCCCATCGCGGTGAACAATTGCTTGGCAACCCCGATCTGGCGATCACGATGCGACCCGGCAAAAGCCTGGCCGATGCGAAACTCGCGGCTGTGCGGAATGCCGGCAAGATTACGCTCGGTATTGCCAGCGCGGATACGATCCAGCGCGGCGCCGGTCACCACGGTGAAATTCCACGGTTGGGTATTCATCGAAGACGGCGCCCGCATCGCCAGCGCCAGTATCTCCTCGATCAGTTCGCGCGGGACCGGATCGGGTTTGTAGCCGCGGATGCTGCGTCGTCCCAGAATAACGTCGTCGAATTCCATGCCCGGCCCCTGCTCTACTATCACGCCCGAATGCCGCGCGGTGCCCGCGCCGGCAACTGGTAAAAACACGCTAGCGCAGATTGCCGATGGCGCGCTGGATGCGGGTGCAGGCATCATGAAGCACCGCATCGGACGTCGCATAAGAGATCCGGAATGCAGGCGAACCGCCAAAGGCCGCGCCATGCACCACCGCGACGCCCTCGCTGTCGAGCAAATAAGCGGCGACAGCTTCGTCGTCGGTCAAAACAATACCAGCGGGCGTCGTCTTGCCGATCAGTCCACTGCAATCGGGATAAACGTAAAAGGCGCCTGCCGGTCGTGGGCAGCGCAGGCCCGGGGTCTGGTTGAGCATCGACACGACAAGGTCGCGGCGCTTCTGAAAGGCGGCGTTGCGTTCGACAAGGAAGGACTGGTCGCCATTGAGCGCCGCCGCCACCGCCGCCATAGAGATCGAACAGGGGTTCGACGTCGATTGCGATTGCAGCTTGGCCATCGCCTTGATGAGCCAGGCCGGGCCACCGGCAAAACCGATGCGCCAGCCAGTCATCGCATAGGCCTTTGACGCGCCGTTGACCGTCAAGGTACGATCGTAAAGTCCCGGCTCGACCTCGGCCATCGTCGTGAACTCAAAGTCGTCATAGACGATGTGCTCGTACATATCGTCGGCGAGGATCATGACGTGCGAATGCTTCATCAGAACATCGGTCAGCGCCCGCAGTTCGGCGCGCGAATAGGCGGCACCGGTCGGGTTCGATGGTGAATTGAAGATCAGCCATTTGGTTGCCGGGGTTATTGCAGCATCGAGCTGTTCGGCTGTCAGCTTAAATTCGTTATCGATTGTGCAGTTGATAATAACCGGCGTGGCACCGGTGTAGTAAACAATATCGGGGTAACTGACCCAATAGGGCGCCGGAATGACGACTTCATCTCCCGGATCGAGCGTGGCGAGCAGCGCGTTGAAAATGGTGTGCTTGCCACCGACGTTGACGCTGATCTGGTCGAGGCCATAATCAAGGTCATTGTCGCGCTTGAACTTGGCCTGGATGGCCTTTTTCAATT
>JBMOFG010000388.1:0-2398 GCA_049314415.1 Polymorphobacter sp. | reverse complement strand
TGGCGCCGATGACCGCTCGCGGCTCGGGATCCAGAACCTCGCGCTGGGCCTGCTCGATGAGGGTGCCGCCGGCATGACCGGCCCGGAGATCGCCGAGGCGCGCGAGCGGCTCGGCGCAGTCATCGGCGCCGGTGCCGATGCCGATCGCACCCGCATTTCGCTCAACGCGCTCAAGCCCAATCTCGGCAGCTCACTGGCGCTGTTCGCCGACATCGTCCAGCGGCCGACCTTCGATGCAGCCGAACTCAACCGTGTCCGCGGCCAGGTGCTCACCGGCATCGCCCAGGAAGAGGCCGACCCCGGCGGCATCACCCGCCGCCTGCTCCCCGTTCTGCTTTATGGCGATACCCACCCCTATGGCGTGCCGGGCACCGGCAGCGGTACCGTGGCGGGAGTTTCCGCTGTCACCCGCGACGATCTCGTCGCCTGGCACAAGCGCTGGATCCGCCCCGACAATGGCACGATCTTCGTCGTCGGCGACATCGCCATGCCCGAATTGAAGGCCCAGCTCGAAACGAGCTTCGGCAATTGGCGGCCCGACCCGGCGACGGCGAAGGGCAGCAAGGCCTTTCCGGCGGTCTCCCCACCCAAAGCGGCGCGCGTCATCCTCGTCGACCGGCCGGGCAGCCCGCAAAGCTATATCCGCGGTGGCGTCGTCCTGCCAATCCGGGGCAGCGACGATCCGATCGCGCTGCAGGCCGCGAACGACATATTGGGCGGGCTGTTCAGTTCACGGCTCAACACCGATATCCGCGAACAAAAGGGCTGGGCCTATGGCGTGCGGTCGGGCGTGACCGATGTCCGTGACGTGGTGACGATGCAGATCACCGCGCCGGTGCAAGCCGATCGTACCGGTGATTCAATGGCGGCGATGATCGCTGATGTGAAGGCGTTGACCGGCGAAAAGCCGATCGACACCGCCGAACGCAACAATACGATCGACAACAGCGTGCGGTCGCTGCCAGGCGATTTCGAACGCGGCGCGGCGTTGCTCGGCGCCATCGAGAAGAACGCTGTCTATGGTCGCGGCGATGATTATTACGCCCGGTTGGTGCCGCGCCTGCAAGCGCTGACCCCGGCGCAGCTCAACAAGGCAGCGCAAATCCTGTCGACGGACCGCTTCACCTGGGTGGTGGTCGGCGACCGCAAGGTAGTGGAACCACAGCTGGCCAAGCTGGGGTTGCCGGTGGAGGTGAAGTAAGCAGGGGGCCCGGCGGCTGCCGGACTCCGGTTATTCGGCAGGTGCGGGTGCCGGATTGCCGGCTCCGAGGGCCATAGCGCGCGCGAACATCAGCAGAGCGAGCCCGGCGAAGCCGACTGAGATCAGGAAGGGCGCGCCGGGAAAATAGACCGGCGCGGCGGGGCTGGAGAAATAGGCCAGGCTCCCGGTCATCAAAGGCGGGCCGAAGATCGAGCTGATGCTCTGCAGGCTGCTGACCGCGCCCTGCAACTCGCCCTGTTCGCTCGGTGCGACACCCGCCGACATCATGCCCTGCAGCGACGGAAACACCAGCGGCTGCAACAGCGAGGCGACGATGCCGACATACATCATCCAGCCCTGGCTGGCGAAAGCATAGATCAGATAAGCGGTGATCGCCGAGACCCCGCCGGCAACAATGATGTTGCGCTGGCCATAGCGCGGGATCAGCCGGCGCGACAGTACACCCTGGACGATCGCCCCCGACAGACCGACGGCGGCAAGGCTGGCGCCGACTTCGCCCGGCGTCCAGGCAAAGCGTTCGATGCCATAATAGGACCATGTCGCGTACAGCGACTGATAGCCCATCGTCCACAACAGCACGGTCGCAGCGAGCACCAGCACGCGCGGGTGCGCCGATTTCAGCCGCAGCAGCGCCCCGACCGGGTTGGCACGCCGCCATTCGAAGGCGCGGCGGTTCTCGGGCTTCAGGCTTTCGGGCACGACAAACAGGCCATAAGCGACATTGCCCAGCGCCAGTGTCGCCGCCACCATGAAGGGCACGCGATCGCCGAACTGCGCGACCAGCCCGCCCAGAGCCGGCCCCAGGATGAAGCCGAAACCAAAGGCCATGCCGATGACGCCAAAATTCGGCCCGCGTTTTTCCGGCGGCGATATGTCGGCAATATAGGCATAGGCGGTAGGGAAGCTTGCCCCCGCCACACCGGCGACGGCGCGCGCCGCGACCAACCACAGCAAGTCGGGCGCAAAGGCCATAACGAGGTAATCAAGGCCCAGCGCCAACAGGCTGGCCAGCAGCACCGGTCGTCGCCCGAAGCGATCCGACAGGCCGCCGATGATCGGGCCGCAGACAAACTGTATGCTGGCGTACATCAGCATCATCCAGCCGCTGATCCGCGCCGCGCCGCCTACCGTTTCACCGGTCAGCGCCATGATCAGCCGCGGGAAGACCGGGATCAC
>JBMOFG010000387.1:0-2403 GCA_049314415.1 Polymorphobacter sp. | reverse complement strand
AAACTATGCCGGTCAAGCCTTTCGCTCTGCAGCCGATGGCTTTACGCTGGCCTTGCGATTTTTTTGCAACAGCCGCGTTGCGGCGGTGCTGGAAGTGATAAATGTCCAAGGCTTCGGAACGTGCCTATGCTGAGATCCGCGGTCTCATCCTGTCGGGCGATGCGCCGCCCGGGTCACCATTGACCGAGGAGGCGCTTGCGGACATTTGTGGGGTCTCGCGCACGCCGGTCCGCGAGGCGCTGCGCCGGCTGGAGGCGGAACTCTATGTCGTGCGCTCCGACAGCCAGCGCCTGTGCGTCGCCGACTGGAACAGCGAGGACCTCGCCGAAATGTTTACGCTGCGCGCCATGCTCGAGGCCCATGCCGCTGCCCGGGCAGCCAGCCGTATCACGCCACAGGCGCTCGATGCACTGCGCGCCTGTAACGCCCGCATTGCGGCCGCGATTGCCGGCGCCGAAGCTGATGTTGCCAGCTTCCTTACCGAAAACCGGCTTTTTCATGAAATCACCATCGCCGCCGCCGACAGTCCGCGGCTTGCCACCATGCTCGCTGCGCTTGTCGAGCAGCCCGTCGTTCGCCGTACCGCGGCCCGTTACAACCGCACTGAACTTGCTCGATCCGCCCATGAGCATGCCGAACTCATCCAGGCCTTTGCGGCGCGCGACATCGAATGGGCCCGCGCGGTGATGACCGGGCATATTCGGCGAGCGTTTCATGCGTTTTCTGCGGCCGACCCGCTGGCCTGAAGTAACGGCCCGATTACGATTTACGCCTCAAGTCGAACACGGGCCAGCTGCCCGACGGCGGCGTCATGCGGCTAATCCGGCGATATACGCTGCTGCCTGTGCCTCACTGACCAATTCCGCCGTCTTGGCGCCGAGATCGAAGAGATTTGCTTGATGGACGCTGGCGTCGCGATCGCCGACAGCGTCGGTTACGACAAGCGGGACGAAGCCGTGGCACAGCGCGTCGACCGCCGAGGCGCGGACGCAGCCCGAGGTCGACAGGCCGGTTATCAGGATTGTATCGACGCCATCAGCATGGAGTTTTTCGGCAAGCGCGGTACCGAAAAAAGCACTGGGGAAATGCTTGGTGATGACGGCGTCGCCAGGTAGCGGGGTCAGTTCAGGGGTGAAGTCGCCGAGCGGACTGCCGGTGTGGAAGGCCTTCAGGGCCGCGATCTTCTTGTAGAAGACGCCGCCTTCATGCCCGTCGGGACTGTATTCGACGCGTGTGAAGATGGCGGGTACGCCCGCGGCGCGCGCCGCCAGATGCAGACGGGCGGCGCTGGCCCGGGCGGCCTCGACTCCGGCATAAAGCTGGGAATCCGGGTCATAATAAGCGCGGGCAAAATCGATAAGCAGCAGCACCGGCCGGCTGCCTGGCTGAAGGGCGCCGCCAAAGCCCGCGGCCCGATAGTCGCCGCCCAGATCGTCGACTTGACGCGTCATTTACAGCCCTCGTTCCAAATTCGGCTTTGACCGCGCTGTGGCCAAAATCCGGTCGCTGCCACTATACAGACTGGGGGGCGTTTTGTATACAAATGCCATGAACCAGCCTCAAGCCCCTGCCGTCCAGATCGTCGAGGTTTCACCTCGTGACGGGCTGCAGAATGAAAAGGGTTTTGTTGAAACTGCCGACAAGCTGGCGCTGATTGGCCGCCTGGTGGCCTTTGGAGCGCGGCGGATCGAAGTGGCGAGTTTCGTCAACCCGCGCCGCGTGCCCCAAATGGCCGATGCGGAAGCCGTGGTTGCGGGGCTACCCGATGTGCAAGCCGTGCGCTACATTGGGCTTTGCCTCAACGAGCGCGGCGTCGACCGGGCGATCGCGTCGCGCGACGGTGGCGCCCGGGGCCTCGACGAGGCCGGTTGCGTGCTGGTTTCGACCGACCAGTTCGGCATCATCAACCAGGGCCAGACCGTCGCCGATGGCATCATCGCCAACACCGCGATGATCAAGAAAGCCAAGGCCGCCGGGCTGTTTGCCCAGGTGACCATATCCGCAGCGTTCGGCTGCCCCTATGAAGGTCAGGTGCCGGCGCAGCGCATCGTCGACCTCGCGGCGCGCATGGCTGACGCCGGGGCGCAAGAGATTGCGCTGGCTGACACGATCGGGGTCGGGGTGCCGGGGCAGGTGCGTGATCTGGCCGGCGCGGTCATCGCGAAGATCGGGGATATTCCGCTGCGGCTGCACCTGCACGACACCCGTGGCCTGGCGCCGGCCAATGCCTGGGCTGGCTATGAAGCCGGGTGCCGGACGTTTGATTCGGCGCTGGGAGGCCTCGGCGGCTGCCCGTTCGCGCCTGGCGCGGCCGGCAATGTCGGCACCGAGGAGTTATTATATTTGTTCGGCCGTTCGGGGGTGGCAACGGGACTTGATCTCGATGCTGCAGTTGCGGCCAAC
>JBMOFG010000386.1:0-2425 GCA_049314415.1 Polymorphobacter sp. | reverse complement strand
CGGGCAACCGGATGCGCACCGGCAGGTCGCGGCCTCGCGCCGCGTCGCGCCACATAGCGTCGCACACCGGCCCGGCGGCGGCCGGGGCAGCGCACAGCAACGCGAGGAAAAGCAGGGCAGGCCGCAGCATCACCGGCATGGTGACGCTACGGCCGTAATGCGGCAAGCCCCTCGGCGGTCAGACCAGCGCCATCTTGCGCGCGCCGCGCTTCACCGTCGCCGCCTGGCCGGCACCGGTGGCGGTGCCCCGCTCGCGGATGCCGGCCATGAAGACATAGTCGGTGCGCACCGCGTCCGGGGTGAAGGCGACGGTCATGTAACCGCGACGGCTGGTGTCGCACCAGGCCATTTCGGGATTGCCCGCCACCAACCCGGCAGCGATGGTGCGCGGATCGGCGGCAAGCGCCGATTCATAGCCCGGCGAGGTCACCGATTGCCCGGCGAATTCGACGCCGGCGGGCTTGCCGCCTTCGGCGAGGTTGAACGCCCAGGCGTTGTGGCTGTCGCCCGAAATGACGACCATGTCCGAATCGACCGCCTGTGCCGCCTTGAGCAGGCGTTTGCGCGCCTGCGGATAACCGCTCCACATGTCCATGCTGCCCGGGATGCCGACCGACGCGGCCGCCATGCCACCCTTTATATAGCCCTGGGCGCGCTGGCCGGCATCGGCGCCGAGCCATTCCAGCGCGTTCTTCGGCGTATAGACATTGCCCATGATGACCTGCTGGGCGACGAGTTGCCACTTCTGCCCGGCCTTGACCGAAGCCGTCATCGTATCCGCAAACCATGTCTCCTGTTCGAAGCCCATCAGCGTGCGGGTCGGCGCGTTCCACTGCTTGTCGCGGAAATCGAGCAGCGCCGGGCCGCCGGCCTTCACCGCTTCACCAAGATTTAGCTGCTGGTCGCGACCTTCAGCGCGGGTGTCGAGGGTTATCAAACTGATGAGATCGCCAATGTCGTAGCGCTGCCAGATACGGCCCGGCCCCGGCAGCCATTCGCCATGGACCTGGCGCGCGGTCGCCTTGCGGGCCTGCCAATCGCCTTCGTCGTACTGATGGTTTTCGGCGCCGTTCTTCCAGGTATCATTGGCGAATTCATGGTCGTCCCAGATGCTGACCATCGGGAAGAGGCGGTGGAGCTCCTGCAACGCCGAGTCGACGCGATAGCTGGCGTAGCGTTGGCGATAATCGTCGAGCCGCACCATCTCATTTGCCGGCTCGATCTCGCGGCCGGGCAGGGTTTCGCCGGTCGACGGATAGATGCCGCGGGCATATTCATAGAGATAGTCGCCAAGGTGAACGACGAGATCGATGTCGTTGCGCGCCGCGGCATGGGCATAGGCGTTGAACCAGCCGAACGGCTTGTTGGCGCAGCTGAACACCGCGATGTTGAAGCGCGCCAGCGGCCCCACCGGCAGGGTGCGGGTCCGGCCGATATCGGACTGGCGGCCATCAGGGGCCGTGAAGCGATAGAATACCCAGTCACCCGGCGGCAGATCGCCGATGCGCACCTGGGCGGTGCCCCAGGTGGCGGCGCCGGCGGTGGCTTCGGTGCGCTTGATGATGTTCGACATGCCGGCATCGCTGGCGACCTCGACCTTCAGCACCGAATCGCGACCATCGCTGCTGGCATAGCGCGTCCACAGCTTGATCGAAGTAGCGCCCGGATCGCCCGAGGCGACGCCATGTGTGAAGCCTGTTTCCGCCCAGAGCCCGGCCAGCGCCGGCCGCGCCGGCAGCAAAAGGCCGGCAGCGCTGGCTGACAGAAAGGCGCGACGATCGACAGCAGGACGCATGGTGATTCCCCCGATAGGATGATGACGCGGCATAGGCCGCGATTGTGACAATGCGGGGACGCTAGACCTTGGCCAAGATGCGTAGCAAGGCTGATTTGCCGACGAAGGACTGCATCACTTGCGGGCGGCCATTTGCATGGCGCAAGAAATGGGAACGCGACTGGGACAACATCCGCCATTGTTCTGACGCCTGCCGTAGCGGTGCCTATTCCCGCGCTCGCCAAAAGCGGGCACAATAGCGGTAATCAAGGGGAGTCGAACGATGGCTACGCAGTTGAAGGTCGCGTCCGGCGGCAATGGCGATGTGAAATCACAGGTGTCGGCCGAGGAATGGGCGATACGGGTCGATCTCGCCGCAGCCTATCGGCTGGTCGCGCTTTATGGCTGGGATGACATCATCTTCACCCATTTGTCGGCACGGATTCCGGGGCCGGAGCATCATTTCCTCATCAATCCCTATAATCTGATGTTCGAGGAGATTACTGGCTCGTCCCTGGTCAAGATCGATGTCGAGGGCCATCCGGTGATGGAAACGCCCTATCTGACCAACCCCGCCGGCTTCACCATTCATTCGGCGATCCATATGGCGCGCGATGATGCCCAGGCGGTCATGCACCTCCATACCAAGGC